>DASSKS010000395.1:0-2602 GCA_035690245.1 Halococcus sp.
GCATTCGTTGAAATACGGCAAAACCGACGCCTACATCGAATCGTGTGAAGTCGTTCTCGCCGACGGCACCGTAACTGAATTTGGCGAACTCACGCTCGAAGAACTCCAAGAGCGCGCCGATTCCGAAGGAGACCTCGAAGCCCGGATACACGCCGCAGTCGCACGCATCATCGACGAGGAGCGAGAGGAAATCACCGAGGCCTATCCCGACATGAAGCGAAACGTTTCGGGATACGACCTCGATATGCTCGTGGCTGATGCCGAATCCGGCAGCATAAACCTCGGTCGGCTGCTGGCGGGCAGCGAGGGCACGCTCGCAATCGTCACCGAGGCAACCGTCTCGCTCGAATCGGTTCCCGAAACCAAAGCCGTAGCTCTGCTGACCTACGACTCGCTCGGCGACGCGATGGAAGACGTTACCGCTATTCTCGAACACGACCCCGCCGCGGTCGAAGTAATGGACGACGTGTTGCTCGACCTCGCGCGCGACACCAGCGAGTTCGCGGATGTGGTGGGAATGCTTCCCGATGGAACGGATTCTGTTCTCTTGGTCGAATTTTACGCCGACTCTGACGATGAGGGGAGACAGAAGACGGCAGACCTCATCGCAGACCGCGTTCCAGACGGTGATACAGAAATCGAACCGAGCGATGGAGCGGCCGAACTCACCGACGAAGATCACCACGCCGTCGCGGCAATGGAAGCACACGATTCAGAAACGCGCTCTCAGTTCTGGAAGATGCGAAAATCCGGGCTTCCCATCCTGCTTTCTCGCACGTCGGACGAAAAACACATCTCCTTTATCGAGGACTGTGCCGTCCCCGCAGAACATCTTCCCGAATACGTTTCCGAATTTCAAGAAATCCTCGACGAACAAGGGACGTTTGCGAGTTTCTACGCCCACGCCGGTCCCGGTGTCCTCCACGGTCGCCCGCTCATCAGTACAAAATCCATCGAGGGTACAGAACAGATGGAAAATATCGCAGACGGCGCGACAGACCTCGTGGTCGAGTACGGTGGGTCGGTGTCGGGTGAACACGGCGACGGCCGCGCGCGCACCCAGTGGAACAAGAAACTCTACGGCGAGCATCTCTGGGAGGTTTTCCGTGAGTTGAAGAGCGCGTTCGACCCCGACTGGCTGTTGAATCCCGGACAGGTCTGTGGCCTACCCGAGACGGACGAATCAGATGGGTCAGGAGCCACAGAGGCTCCAAGCCTCACGGAAAACCTCCGTTCCGGTCCCGACTACGAGTTCGAGACGGGTTTCGAGCCGAAACTCCACTGGGAGAACGACAACGGCTTTCAGGGCATGGTCGAACTCTGTCACGGCTGTGGTGGCTGTCGCGGCCACCAGTCTACCACTGGAGGCGTGATGTGTCCGACCTATCGCGCCGCGAACGAAGAAATCCTTAGTACTCGTGGGCGGGCGAATATGCTCCGGCAGGCGATGAGCGGTGACCTCGATGGAAAAGCCACCGATGTCGAGTTCATGCACGAGGTGATGGACCTCTGTATCGGCTGTAAGGGCTGTGCGAACGACTGCCCGAGCGAGGTCGATATGGCCAAACTGAAAGCCGAAGTCACTAATGAATACCACAAGCGTCACGGCGCGAACCTCCGTGACCACCTCTTTGCCAATATCGATTCGCTCTCGGCACTCGGAAGCGCGTTCGCACCGCTATCGAACTGGGGTATGGAATTACCGGGTGCGCGCACACTTTTGGAGAAAACCGTTGGAATCGCAGGAGACCGAACCCTGCCGACCTTCCACAGCGAGAGTTTCGAGGAGTGGTTCGAGGCGCGCGGTGGCGCGCAGGTATCAATTGCCGATGCCAACAAAAATGTCCTGCTCTTTCCCGACACCTACACGAACTACAACCATCCAGCAGCCGCGAAAGCCACAGTTAGAGTACTCGAAGCCGCCGGTGTCCACGTTCGACTTCCGCTTGGAGTGACCGACAGCGGCCGGCCCGCCTACTCGAAGGGGTTCATCAAGAAAGCGCGCGCGGCCGCAGAACAGAATGTCGCCGCGCTTTCGCCGCTGGTTCGGCGGGATTGGGACGTAGTCGTGGTTGAGCCTTCGGATGCCGTCATGTTCCAGTACGACTATCCCGACTTGCTTCCAGCCACAGACCGGTCCATTCCGACGGGTACTGTTGCGGCGGGCGATGAAGGCGACCAACCGACCGCCGATGGAGGGAACAACCCGGTCGAAACCGTCGCCCAGAACACCTACGGTGTCCTCGAATACATAGACCGATTCCGACTCGACGAGGAAATCGAGTTCGCGGCACCGGAAAAATCGCTCACCTACCACGGCCACTGCCACCAGAAATCCACGAAGAAAGACCATCACGCGGTGGGTGTGCTCCGGCGAGCGGGCTATTCGGTGGATGCACTCGATTCTGGCTGTTGTGGCATGGCTGGCTCGTTTGGCTACGAGGCAGAACACCTCTCGATGAGTCGAGCGATTGCCGGGGTGCTCTACGACCAAGTACAAGCAAGCGACGGCGAACAGGTCGTCGCGCCGGGAGCGTCCTGCCGGAGCCAACTCGGCGAACACGAGGGCGCGGAACCACCCCATCCAATCGAGAAGGTTGCA
>DASSKS010000396.1:0-6369 GCA_035690245.1 Halococcus sp.
GACCCGTCGCCGAAGTACGGGTCGATATATACGGTCGTTTCGGGGGTTCGGAGGACGTAGCCATTACAGCCGAGATACCACACCGAGAGACCGTTTGGTTCGGTCGCTTCGATTTCGTCTCGAACGAACCACTCACCCCACGTCGAGTGTACCATGCCCGAGGGATGCTGGCGGCTGGCATAAATCCCCTGCCCACACGGAAGAAGCAGTACACTGGAATCGACGCCAACGGGATTTTTACGCGGCCACTCGAAGCACTCGTATGAACACCCTGTGCGACCTCCTCGCGCGCGAGCGCCGAAGCGACCATCCCGCACTCCGTGTACCCGGCGACCCAGCGCGCGAGTACGATTACCACAGACTCCTCACGAATGCGTGGAAAACCGGGAATTTCCTGCATCACTGTGGCGTCAGACGCGGGCGAGCGGTCGCAGTCGTCGGTCGAACCCCCGAATCGGTACTCACCTTCCTCGGGACGGCACTGCTCGGTGGCGAAACGCGATTCGACCCACCTCGAACGGTTTCGACTCGTGCGCTCGTCGCATCCATAGAGAACATTGCCGAATACGACCTCCCGCCGGGCGGCCAGTACGTTGCCTATGGGGGCCAACCGGAAAACCCGAAAACGACTCACTTCGAACGGGAGGTCTGGAGCGAGAACCCAACCCTTCCTCCGGCAGACATCTCACCGACTGATACGGCACTCACGACTGGAGAGCGGTCGTTCACCCACGCAGACCTCCTGAACGCCGCCAACTCGGTCGTAGAGGAAACTGAAATGAACGCAGACGCAGAAATTTCCCTGCGCGCACCGCTCAGAGAGCCGGGAACCGTCGCAGCCGGCATCGTCGCGCCGCTTTGTGCGGGGGCAACGGTACTCCTTGGAAACGAGGTCGGCGATATCGCCGTCACGCTCGCGGATGGCGCGCAGGAGGAGAGTGCTATCGACGTATCGACACTATTCTGATTCGATTTTGCGGTTCGGAAAGCGCTATATGCTGTGTTTTCGTTCAGAGACTATGCCGGGAGCACGCATCGAGAGCGGCGAGCGAGTCACGCTTCGAACCATCGAGCGCGAAGATGCGGAGTTCATCCAACGCGCTCACACGGACCCGCGGATTCGCTACCCGCTCGGTACCGTCACCCACAAGAACCGAAACCAAATCGAAGACCACATAGAGGAGTTCATCGAAGATGACAGTCATGTCCACTTTCTCGTCTGTCTCGATAGTGATAGCGAGGCGCGAAGCGCCTCGGACCATGCGAGCGGGCGAAGCCCGCGAGCAGACGCCGGTCCGGGCCACCCAGACGACGAGACGACACCCATCGGCGTCGTCAACATGACACACGTCGATTGGGACCGTCCGTATCTGGTCTACTGGCTCGTCCCCGAACACCACGGTGAGGGCTACGGCAAAGAAGCCGTCTCGCTCGTCATCGAGTCCGTCTTCAGAACCTTCGACATACATGGAATCGGCGCGGCGGCCTTCGATTACAACGCAGCCTCCAGAGGGTTACTGGAGTCGCTCGGCTTCACCGAGGAGGGCAGAGAACGCGAAGCGCGCTTCATCGACGGCAAGTACCGCGATGTCTACCAGTATGGATTGCTCCGGCGGGAATGGGAGACGACACGGTGATGGGACCGGGGTGCTTTTCGCTGCCCGTTCGGTAGGCCAGTCATGAGCGAGGGATGGTTCGCCGGTCTCGACCCCACAGACCACGAGGGAGCCACGGAGCGGATTCGGAAGGGAAGCGCCGCCAGTCCATACGACTGGCCCGCGCTAGCCGTTGAATCGGGTTTCGCCACCGACACAGACGATTACTACGCCCGACTCCACGAGGTAGCGCTCGCCACAGCCAGAACAGTAGTCACGGAGCGCGAACGCGCCGACGACCAGCAGGTGATTCACGCGGTCCGTGCGATGGACGACACCGGACGGATGGCGAACGAACTCGCAGAACGGGTTGTAGAATGGGCTGGGAGTCGCTTCGATGAATCGGGCACCGGCATCGAGTACTGCCGCGAACTCACAGAACGTGACGCAGACGACCCGGCGGACGAACGGGTGCGCGCACTCGCAGAACAGGCCGTCTCGCTCGACGACGAACGAGCGGCACTCGAAGCGTTCACAGAGCGCGTCGTGAGCGGAGTCGCGCCGAATCTCGCTGCACTCGCCGGGCCGACGCTCGCGGCGCGGTTGCTCGCACTCGCCGGCGGACTCGAACCGCTGGCGAAGACCTCTAGCAGTACCGTACAAGTTCTCGGCGCGGAGGAAGCCCTGTTCGCCCACCTTCGAGGAACGGCCCCTTCGCCCAAACACGGCATCATCTACACCCACGAGTACGTTCGTGGGACTCGTTCGGAAAAACGCGGTTCGGCAGCGCGCGCGCTCGCGGGCAAACTCACCATCGCCGCCCGCATCGACCACTACGCCGGCGACCGACGACCCGAACTCGAAGCTGACCTCACAGAGCGCATGGCCCAGATTCGAGAGACAGACGAGGAGAACGATGACGCTTCCTGAAGGCATCCAGTATAGGGAATTCGACGGCGAGGAGTGCCTTGCGACACAGGGCAGTGCTGTTTACGGCGAACCCGTCGCGGATGGCTGGCGCGCGTGGGATGCCCGCCGGTCGAAACTCGGCGCGATGTACGAACTGGGGATGCATCCCGGTCTCGAAGAGGGGGACACGGTGCTCTATCTGGGCGCGGCAAACGGAACGACCGCGAGTCACGTCGCTGACGTTGCGCGCGTCGTCTATGCCGTCGAGTTCGCTCCACGCCCCGTGCGTGACCTCCTTTCGACGGTCGAGACGCGCGAAAACGTGATACCGTTGCTCAAAGATGCCCGCAAGCCGGACAGCTACGCTCACATCGTCGAGAGCGGTCTCGACGTACTCGTACAGGATGTCGCAACGCGCGGACAGGCCCGAGTCGCCAGCGCCAACCGGGAGTTCTTGGCCGACGACGGACGGCTGGTCGCGGCCATCAAAGCCAGAAGCGAGGACGCGACGCGCGACCCAGAGGATGTATTCGAGGAGGCGCTCGCGGAACTCCGCGAGAGCTACGAACTACTCGATACGAAACGACTCGACTTGTTTCACACAGACCACCTCGCGGTCGTCGGGAGACCACGCTGAGTGACTGCTCGGGGTTCGCTGTCGGGTGGGTCCCTAGATACCGAGGGAGAATCAGCGCCCTATCGTGTGAAATTCCTCGTTCGGGCGCATATCCGCGAAGTTCGCCATCCGGTTCGAGAGATTATAATAGGCGGTGACGCTTGCGATGTCCCAGACCGCCTTTTCCGAAAAGCCGACCTCACGAAGGCGTTCGACATCCGACGAATCGACTTTTCCGGGGGATTCGGTGAGTTTGACCGCGACATCCAACATTGCGCGGTGTGGTTCTGAGAGGTCCGCCGCGCGGTGGTTGGCCGCGAGTTGGTCGGCCAGCAGGGGGTCATCCCCATAAATTCGCAGTAGCGCGCCGTGGGCGACGATGCAGTAATAGCAGTCGTTCGCGCCGCTCACAGTAACAATAATCATCTCGATTTCTTCGCGTTCGAGCGCCGTGTGCTCGACCAGCGCGTCGTGATAGGCGAAGAAGGCTCGAAAGTGTGAAGGCCGGTAGGCAAACACCGGAAATACATTTGGGGTGAATCCCGCGTCCTCGGTCTCGGCGTCGATGCGCGCTCTGACGTCCTCTGGAAGGTCGTCGCTGTCTGGAACCGGGAACTCGCGCATGGGTTCGGTCATAGCAGAGAGGACACAGGAGGGCGCTTAGCTCTTTTGTTGGTCTTCGGATGAGAGTCACGACCGGCTTCTGAACCAGCGATTGAATAAGAATAGTATTCCATAGCCGATAAGACCGACGACGAAAATCGTTGCGGGGATGACGAACGGTCCAAATGTTCGAAACAACGCCTCGACAAGCGCCTCGAACGCCGCCGCCAGACCAGTCATACCCGGTTCTCGGCTGCCGCCGTGTTAACTGCATCCCTCGCGGGCCGAGCGCGTTTCTACAACTCGTTCTGTTCTTTGAGCTGTTCCATGACATCATCCACGAAGCTCTCGGGGCTGTCGTAGGGGAAATCCCCGCCCGAGAGCTTGGTGTTGAGTTCCATCGCGGTCATCGAGAAATCCTCTGACTCGAATTTCGTTGATGGACCGTTTGGAAGCGCCGGCACGAGGTCCATCGGACTCGAAATCGGGTAGTCTGCTCCTTCGAAGGCGTCTATCATCTGACTCTTGAGTTCGTCTTCGTCTGCCATTGCGCCTCGGCCTTCTCAGACTATCAGTAAAAACATTCGGAAACTCCTGACGTGTTGGTCGGGATTGTCAGTCACTCGATAGCCGCGAGCACCGATTCGATGTCACCCAGCGAATCGATCACGTAGTCGGGTTCGATGTCGCTTTCTTCGAGCGTCACCCGGTCAGTAACTCCTGTGAGCACGAGCACGGTACTCATCCCGCCGCGTTCTCCCATCGCAATGTCCGTATCGAGGCGGTCGCCGACCACGAGACAGTTTTCGGGCGAGGCATCGAGTCGAGAGAGCGCCGCTTCGAGCGCTTCCTGTGAGGGTTTGCCCACGATGATGTCGGGTTCGCGTTCGGCGACACCCGCGATGGCGTTGATAATCGCCCCCGAACCGGGCACACTCCGTCCGTCGGCGGTGGGTATCGTCACATCCGGGTCTGTCCCGACGAACACAGCACCCGATTCGAGCGCGCGGAGTCCGGCGGTGAGACTATCGTAATCGAACTCCCGGTCGTAGGAGGCGACGAGCACATCACACGAAAGCGGGTCATTGGTTAGTGTGAGGTTCGCTTCGCGGAACTGTGAACACAGTCCAGACGAGCCAACAACGAACAACTGGTCGTCTGGGTGCTCGCGCGCGAGGTACTCGGTCGTCACGGCGGCAGCCGAGTGGATGGCTTCTGGAGTGACTGTGAGACCCATCCCAGTGAGGCGGTCTGCGAATTCTGTGGGCGATTTTGCGGGGTTGTTCGAGAAAAAGCGGAGGTTGAAGCCGGCGTTTCTGAGCGTTTCGATACCGTCTCGGGCAGTCGGAAGTATCGACCGACCACGATAGACCGTGCCATCGAGGTCACAGATTGCGCCACGGAGCGTCATTCGGCGATGTATGGGTGGCGACGGGTAAATCCTGCTGTCTGTATCTCACACACTGTCGAGTACGCCTGCATAGACGCGCTCGTAGTCCGCTACCATTCGGTCTGCGGTGTAGTGGGTTTGTGCGACTGTTTCGGCGCGGGCACTCATCGCCTCGCGCCGCTCGGGGTCGGTCACGAGTCGCTCGGCTCGCTCGACGAACGTCGTTTCGTCGCCGGGGGTGACCACGAACCCGGTTTCGCCGTCGTGAATCGCCTCCGCTATCCCGCCGACATCGTACGCGACCACCGGAACCCCGGTATGAAGGCATTCGAGCACAGTCACCGGAAATCCCTCGAATCGGGATGGCATCATGAATACGTCGAAATCCGAAAGCAGTTCAAGGGCGTTCTCACGGAATCCGAGGAAATGAGCGTCGATTCCGTGTGCATCGGCGTATCGCTCGCACTGCGCTGCGAGCGGGCCATCGCCGATAACGACGACCGCCACATCGTGTCCTCGTCGTGTTAGCTCGCCGCCAGCACGAACGATGGCAAGCGGGTTTTTCTGGGGGGCGAGCCGCGCTATCGCGCCGACGACGGTGGTTCCCGGTTCGATACCGGTTTCATCAGAGAGCGTTTGACGGTCCGGTGAGACCGAAATCGGCGGAATTCCGTTGTGGACGACCGAACTCTCCGCGCGCTGGACGATGCCGTGGGTGTATCCCTCCTCGAAGTCGTTCTCGGAGACACAGACGATGGCATCCGTGATTCGCGCAAGCGCGCGCTCGCCGTGGGCGACGACTGGTGCGGCCCGCCCGTACTCCGTGTTGTAAAATCCCCAGCCGTGGACCGTGAACACGGTCGGAATTCCGGTGAGTTTCGCGGCGAGTCGTCCCAGTGCTCCGGCTTTTGTACTATGGCAGTGGACGAGGTCGAACGATTCGCGCCGGAACAGGCGATACAGGTCGGTGAACGCGCGCGCGTCAGCTACCGGGTCCGGTGGGCTTTGGAGCGATGGCTGTTCGAACACCGCAATTCCATCCTGTTTGAGTTCCGTAATGAGCTTCCCACCCGTGCCACAGGCTACTGCTGCGTTCGCTTCGGTACCGGTTGCCAGAAGTTTCACGACGAGCGGCGCACCGCCCCAGTCCGACCGGGTGATGACATGAAGAACGTTTGCGTTGGTGATATTCATTTTATAATAACTATCGGTATCTCAGTTGCTGTTTCGCGGGTTATAATTGTTGAATTAATTAT
>DASSKS010000397.1:0-2692 GCA_035690245.1 Halococcus sp.
GAGGCCGCCTCGAACTCGCAAACGCCGAGTGTCCATCCGAACACCACGAGCAAGCCCTGTGGGCGGTCGAACGGATGGACGCGCTCATCGAGGACGTGCTCACGCTCGCCCGACAGGGGAAGGTAATCGGCGAGACCGAGCAGGTGTCGCTCTCTGTGGTCACAGAAACCGCGTGGCGAACAGCAGGCACCGACACCGCGAGCCTCGTGGTCGAAAATCCCGGCGAGGTCGAAGCCGATGCCGAGAGACTCTCACGGCTGTTCGAGAACCTGTTTCGTAACGCCGTAGAGCACGCCGGCGAGAACACAGAAGTCGTCGTTGGCCCGGTCGAGAATGGCTTTTTCGTCGCCGACGACGGTCCCGGAATCCCCGACAGCGAACGCGAGAGCGTCTTCGAACACGGCTACTCGACCACCGAAACGGGAACTGGACTAGGATTGATGATCGTGCGAAACATTGCAGACGCCCACGGCTGGGAGGTTCACGTCGGCGAGAGTGAGGCGGGTGCGCGCTTCGAGATTTCTACAAGCCATAATGGAACACCAGCGATGACAGAAAAGAGCGATAGCGAGAGGCCGGACAACATCGACGGCGATAACACGGTATTGTAACGAGGATTAGCGGTTTTCGTCGATCCACCGGCAGAACTCATCGAAGTCCTGCGCGCCGGCCTGCGTCGCAATACTGCGGAGCGTTCCCGGTCTAATCGGGTCGTACCCCATCGGTATCGTGACGGTGTATCTCTCGCCAGCGTGGTCGCGTTTCACCATTACGACGTGACTGCCGCCGGAGCCGGGATTTGCGTACTGCCAACCCGCTTTGTCGAGGACTTTGAGAACATCGCGGCTCGAAAACTGTCGCGGCGGCACAGGCTCAGGGCATCCCGCTCGGAGAGTCGATTTCCGGTTCGTCCTCGCCACCGTCGATTCCCAACTCGCGGCGGAGATTCTCCTGCTCTTCAGCCGATGCCGGTTCGTGGTCTCCCTGACTCAGTTCGACTGCCTCCGTCGCCATTGCGACGGCCTCGTTCGGGTCGTCGCCTTGACTGGCAATTCCAGTCTCGGTGTGCGTCGCAACCCACACGTCGCCATCGCGGATGACAGTGAATTTCTCGGGAACGAGGGATTCGCTCATGGCGACTCATACGTGCCGTATCGCTGTTCAGTGTTTCGGGTTACCAAATCAGTACCGACGAAGACTGTGAGATGATTAATGCGTATGTTTTCGGGGAATAGTCAAATATCTAACTAAAGAACACAGTTTTATTTATCTCGCCTCTAACAACGGGTACTACAAGGGGGAGTACGAGCTTTTGCGCACTGTCGAGAATCTATCGATTCAACAACGTACTGTTTTTTGTCGCGCTATCGAAAATCTATCAATTCGACAGAAAGATATTTTTTTATAATTCGAAACCAAACTGTCTGTGAGAACCGGGGGGCAGCGCAGACAGAGGACGAGTGTGATCGAAACCGATACCGACACAATTCAGGTGCTCTTCGTGGACGACGAGGAGCGTATCGTGGAGTTCGCCGCAACCGTTCTCGAACGCATCGACGAGACGTTCACTGTCCACACCGAGACGAGCGCCGCCGCAGGTATCGAGTACCTCGAAACCGAGACGGTCGAGTGTATCGTGAGCGACTACCGGATGCCGGGGATGGACGGACTCGAATTCCTCCGCTGGGTCAGAACGGAGTATGCAGAGATTCCGTTCATCCTCTCGACGGGAAAGGGAAGCGAGGAAGTGGCGAGCGAGGCCATTTCGGCGGGTGTTACCGATTATCTCAGAAAAGATACTGGCACTGACCAGTACGAAGTGTTGGCAAACCGTATCGAGAACGCGGTGAGTCAGCGACGCGCCGAGGCGGCGCTCAAAGAACGCGAACAGCGCCTCGCCGCCCAAAACGACGAATTGGCGACGCTGAATCGCATCAACGTCGTCATCCAAGACATCATCCGCGGACTCGTCGAGGCGGCGACGCGCGAGGAGATAGAATCGACCATCTGTGAGCGCATCGCCGCCTCAGAGCTGTATCAGTTCGCGTGGATAGCAGAACGCGGCGCGAGCGACGAACTCGCCGTGCGGACGGGGGCCGGCGTCGATGCAGCCGACATCGGAACCATCACGACCGACGGCGGCATCGCTGTCCCGAGCGCGCTCGAAACAGACGACGTACAGGTGCTCACCGATAGTGGGAGTATCCCCGACTCGTGGCACGTCGATATTGGGGACGGCTATCGGTCGGTGGCGGCCATTCCGCTTTCGTATAAGAACGTGGTGTATGGTGTGCTCGCGGTCTATGCCACTCGTCAAAACGCCTTTTCAGAGCGCGAACAGGCCGGGTTTGCCATCCTCGGCGAAGTCGTAGGATTCGCCATCAACGCCGCCCAGAACATGAAACTCCTGCTTTCGGATACGGCAATCGAACTCGAACTCAGAGTCGGCGATGAATCGTCCTTCCCGACGACACTCACCCGACGCCTCGATTGCCAATACACGCTGGATGGCGTCGTTCCCTCGACCGAGGGCAGAATGCTTCACTACGTCACTGTCGAGGGCACAGCGCCAGAGCGCGTGCTCGAACTGGCCGCCGAGTCCTCTGACATCGAAGAGAGCCGACTCATCAGTGAATACGAAGACGGTGGTGTCTTCGAGTTCGCCATGACCGCCTCGCCCGTCAACAGCGTC
>DASSKS010000398.1:0-3950 GCA_035690245.1 Halococcus sp.
CTTTTAATACTCCCGCGTATTCGATGCAGTATGTACAATAGGCGAACGCTAACCAAGGGCATGGCAGCCTCGTTTGGCGTCGTCTTTCTCGTCTTGATGCTCGTCGTGAGCAGCGGTGTGGCCTTTTCAGCGCCGCTCGGCGGTATCGGCGGCTTCACCATCAAGGCCGACCGAATCGAAGGCGACGACCTCTATCAGTACGTCAGCGTCTCGGACACGAGCAAACGCGCGGGCATTCCGGTTGCAGTCGCCGAATTCACCGAAATCCGCATCGAAGGGTTACAACTCATGAAGGAGTTCGAGGGCGTGCCGGCTATCGGTGGCAACGCGCGTATCGTCATCACCTCGACGGGAACGGTGACAGCGGACTCGTTGCTCATCAAACAGTCGTACATTTACGCCGAGAAATCGACGTTTAGCGGACTGTTGATCGACGAGCAACCCTCCGATGACATAACCGAGCAGTTCAGACAGGTTGCGCCATCGACCGGAGCCGAGCGCCATTCCGGAATGGACCAATTCACGAACCCGCAGACCATCAACCTCTCCGGTGGCGAGAACCCTGGACAGGTGTTTGTGAACGCAACGATTCAAGCTCACTATCAGGCCGTCAACGAGATACACATCCCCGGACTCACCTTGGCGGCGGAGTACGACGCAAACGGTGACGGCGATTACACGGACGAAGGCGACATCTCGCTCGGCGGATAGCGAACACCACGATACCTACATACCGTTTAAACAGTTGTTTCGTGTCCGTCCAACCGACCGTGGTGAGTGATGAGCAATCCAACTGCGGCACCGACGAATCCGATAGCGGCAATGAGGACGTACATCCGCTGAAGGCCGACCGCATCCACGAGAACGCCAGCAACGAGCTGTCCGACCGCACCGCCGAGACCGAGTCCGGCCCCGCTCAAAAGTGTCTGTGCGCTCGATTTCACCTGTGTGGTGGCCACGGTGTGAACGAGATTGACCGCCGCGAGAGTGAGCAGCGCGAAGCCGATGCCGCCGAGTAACTGGACGGCGAGAATCGCCCACGGCTGGGTGGTAATCCCATAGACGAGATTCGGGATGACGACCGCCGTTCCGCCGACGACGAGCAGCCATTTATACGGGAGTTCGAGCCGAATAGCATACACGAACGCGACGGCCTCGATGCCGGCGTTTATCGCCCACGCGATGCCGGTCAATGCATCTGGCGACAGCGACACCGAGCCAATGGCGACGTGTACGTCCATCGCGCGCATATACACCGAGAGAAACGCCTCACCGCCCATAAACGACAGCCGAAGTAAGAACATGACCGTGAGCACGACCACGAAGGTGCGATTGGTCACGAGCGCTCGTACTGCGCGCGAGAGGGACAGTTCATCCGTATCCACGTCCGTGTTGGCCACCGACGACGTATCGGAGAGTGACCAGACCACGGCCACGAAAACAGCCATCCCGACGAGGTAGAAATAGACGATAACGGGGATACCGAATCCGGCGACCAGAAAGCCGAATCCGAGACTCCCGATGGCGAACGCGAGCGAGCCGAATCCCCGGATGGTGCCATACGCATAGCCCCGCGAGAGCACCATCCCGGTGGCGATGGGGATGAGCGGCGCACGAAACGCAGAGAAAACCGCCGTGCCGAGAGCCACGACAAGGAAGGGATTTGTGAGACCATCACCGATAAGATAGGAGAGTAAGGCGAGCGCGGAGACGACCGCACCAACCACGAGCACTGCCCGCTCGACGCGCAAGTAGTCGGTGATACCGCCCCAGAACGGTTGGACCGCGACGCCGGTAGCGAGCATGAGAAAGCCGATGACTCCCATTTCAGCCCCCGACAGCCCCATCTCTTCGAGGTAGACGTTCCGAAAGACGATGAACCCGGAGGCGGCGACGAACTGCGTGAAAAACAAGAGCTGAAACCGAATTTTTTGCCCGTTGAGACCGACAGCACCCACGACTGTCGCCATCCTATCTGCTTCGGGTTCACCGCCAGAACTACTCATTCGCTGTCCCCGCGGACGCACGGTCAGACAGCGAGTTCTTCTGCACCAGATGGACCATTCCCACACGAGATGGTGTGGGTGGCCCGAATAGCATACCGATTGTCCGTGACGCCGGTTCGTATCGAGTGGCTACCTCGTGGCGTCAGCGTCCCCTCGAAGATTTCACCAGTTGCTCATCCGGCGAGAATCTGGCAGCTTCGTTCCCCGAACTCCCCAAGGAGGCTGTGTGATTCTCGGGCAGTTTATCGGCGACCGCTTGATCGCGCGTGTCGAAGTCAGCGCGCGATTCGATGTCACTGAAGAATCGTTCGTCGTCCATAGATGAAGAATGAACGCTACTGTGTTCGGTATCCTGCTTGCAATCAAAAGTTCACGAAGAATCTTATCTGTGTGCCTACTACTCGTCTTCTTGGCCTTCTCTGTGTTCGGCGATTTCTTTCGGATAGAGATGTCCTCCCTTGATGATAACGTCACCTTCTACGTTTCCCAGAACCACCACGTCGTTTGCGTCAACGAGTTCCTGCGTCACCTCGTCAGCAGAGTATGTTAATATCTCATCGCCATCTTTTGTCTCCCCAGTAATCCGGTGGATCGAAACAGAAGCGGTTGTTTTGAGCAATTGATATAGTGAGAGCAGTGTGTCGGTCCCATTTACCGCGAGAGTTACAACTGCGAGTTCGACCATCGTTCCATCAACGGACAGTTCTGTTTCGACTCTCTTTTCCCAGTTCTCGATATTGACGTTGCCGTTGGTTTCACTCACAGATTTTTCAACCATTGCTTCCCGTTCTTTTGCTTCAGATTTCTCACTGTCAAAATCGACCTGTATTAGATAATCTTCGGCCATAAACGTGTATAGGACCGAGCCACTAAGTGTCTATGTGTTTCAACAAAAGTTTTGGTTTATTATTTACGCTTGAATAGGAATTTCATATCGCCTGCAAAAACCGTCTCGCCGTCTTGGGTAGTCATCTCGCCGTCGATGACCACCAGCCCCGCATCATCGCGGCTTTCGAGTTCGCGTTTTTCGGTGACTTCGAACTCCGCGGTGACTGTATCGCCGATGTGTACCGGATTCGGAATATCCATGTAGTTCATCCCCAAGAATGCCACAACCGTGCGCTCGACGACACCCGTCCGCTGGAATAAGCCTGTCGAGAGGATGAACGTCATCGGTCCCTGTGCAATGCGCGCGCCGTAGGGCCCATCCTCTGAATACTCCTTGTTGGTGTGGAGTTCGGTCCAATCTCCAGTAAACATCGAGTGCATCACGAAATCGGTTTCTGTGACTGTGCGCCCGGCGCTCTCGAAGGTCTGGCCCACCTCCAAATCCTCAAAGTGATGGGGTTCGTAGCTGTATGGCATATCCCTCCATCGATGGTCGGCTATAAGAAACCCGTTGCTACTGCGCTGGATGTCGCCGGTCAGCGGTCAACGGTGGTCGTACACCCGTTTTACCTTTCCGACCTCGGTGCGCTCGATCTCGCCCGCCTCGACCACGTCGATTCCATCCGGCGAAACGTCTAAGTGTTCTCCGAGTCGCGTCTCGATTTCCTCGCGGAGTGCTGGTGCGTCCAAGTCGGCGTGTTCGTGGCGCTCTGCGGTGATATCCATCGTATCGAGCGTGCCGTCCCGACGCAAATCGAGGCGGTAGTGGGGAGCCACGCCGTCGATACCGAGCATGACCTCCTCGATTTGGCTCGCATAGACGTTCACACCCCGAACAATCAACAAATCGTCGGTTCTCCCCGTAATGTTCCCCATCCGTACCGCCGTCCGCCCGCAGGCACACTCCTCCTCGTAGAGGTGAGTGATGTCTCCCGTCCGATACCGAAGTACGGGGAGCGCTTCCTTGGTGAGCGTCGTCAGCACCAACTCGCCTTCCTCGCCAGCGGGAAGCGGTTTTCCAGTACTGGGGTCAATGATTTCTGGATAGAAGTGGTC
>DASSKS010000399.1:0-2647 GCA_035690245.1 Halococcus sp.
AGGGCCGCTCGCTTACCCTTCGGGATTCGCTCGCGGTTCAACTACTTGCCTACCCCACAGACCGCACCGCGACTGCCACACACCTCCCCAACCGATTCGCTCGCACGCCGATTTGCGCTCGATTTCGCTTCGTCTGCTCACGGGCCTTCGGCCCGTTCGCACGGCCAGCGAGACGCTTCGCGTCTCGCTCGGCTCAATACGAGCGCAAGCGCACGCCACCACCCATCAGAAATAATCAGATTACTGACCAACCTGCGATTTCTCCTGAAACGAGGATGCGAGCACGTGATACGTATCCACCAAAGCAGTAACGTTACAAGCACTCGACTCGACAATAGCGTAAATGGGCCACCCTGTCCTCGGCCCGACTGCCCGTAGCCACCATCCATGACGGACGCGAACACCGACACAGACATCAGCCATCGAGAAACCGCACACCCCGATACCACGCGAGACCTCTCCAGAGAGGAGGTCGCTGACATCGCTCGGGCCGTCATCGAGAACACCGAAAAAGTCATCGTCGGCAGTCACGACGCCATCGAACACATCGTGACGGCGATGCTCGCGCGCGGACACGTCCTGCTCGAAGACGTGCCGGGCGTGGGAAAAACGATGCTCGCACGGGCGGTCGCGCGCTCGTTCGAGTGTTCATTCTCGCGCGTGCAGTTCACGCCCGACCTCCTGCCTTCTGATATCACGGGCGTCAACGTCTTCAACCAGAAAACCAGAGAATTCGAGTTCCGGCCCGGTCCCGTGTTCGCAAACGTCGTCCTCGGCGACGAAATCAACCGTGCGCCGCCCAAAACCCAGAGCGCGCTCTTAGAGGCGATGGAAGAAACCCAAGTCACCATCGATGGCACGACGCACGCACTCGAAGACCCTTTTACTGTTATTGCGACCCAGAACGCAATCGAGCGAAATCACACCTACGAACTCCCGATAGCCGAGGTCGACCGCTTCATGAAACGCCTGCATCTGGGCTATCCAGAGCCGGATGACGAATCGACGATGCTTTCGCGCGTCGTGGGCACCCATCCAATCGAGGGGTTAGAACCGGTTGCGACGCTCTCTCAACTCCGCAGCGCGCGCGAAACGGTTGCTGCTATCACGGTCGAACAGCCCGTCCGCGAGTACGTCACGCGGCTTTCGAATCACACGCGCGAGCGCGCCCAACTCGGCGTGAGTCCGCGCGGTTCGCTCTCGCTCCTTCGTGCCGGGCAGGCACGGGCCGCCCTCGACGGTCGGGACTACGTGATTCCAGACGACATCCAACAGGAGGCCGAAGTGACGTTTGCCCACCGGATTCGACCGGCATCGGGTTCGAACGAAACAGGGGCCGACGTCGTTCAGGCGGCACTGTCTTCGGTTCGCGTCGAATGAGACCCACGCCCCGCGCGCTCGCGCTCGTCTGTCTCTGTGCGCTCGCGGTCTGGCTGGCTGGGGAGTTCGGCGCGCGGGCACTCAACGCGGTCGTGGTTCCAGCGCTCGTTGCGCTCTGTGCCGCCGTGGTCCAACTCTCCCTGACGGACCGCCCGCGCGTCAATCGCAGTCGGCCAGAAGCGGGCTTTCCGGGCGACGCGCGCACCGTGCGAATCGACATCGAAACCGACGACCCGCTGACAGCACGCATCACAGAACGGGTCAGTGACGGCCTGCGTGCGGATTTCACTCCCGTAACCCGGAGTCTGCCCACCACCGTCGAATACGAACTCGAACTCGACCGGCGGGGCGAGCACCATCTCGGACCGCTCACGCTCACGGTTCGGGATGTCTTTGGTTTAGTTACTCGTGAGTTCCAGTATCCGAAACGAACGCCTGTACTCACCTATCCTTCGCTCTACGAACTCACCGGGACGACCAGCGCGCTCGGTGGTCCCGAGGAAGTCACCGACGAGCGCGAGTCCTTCGACGAACTCCGCGAGTACGTCCGGGGAGACAGCCTTCGAGATGTCCACTGGAAGACGAGTGCAAAGCACGACGACCTCGTGGTAGTGGAGTTCGATAGCGTACGAGATTCGACTGGCCTCACCATCGCTGCCGAGGCAACTCCTGGGTACGCAGACGAGATGGCGTCGGCCACGGCAAGCATCGCTGCCCACCTCCTCGATGCGGGGCGTGCGGTCACGCTCATACTTCCCGACGGACGGGTCGAACGCGCGGGCGGCGAGCCACAGCGCGAGCGGATTCTGAGCGCGCTCGCACGAACCGAATCAGGCAGTGTCGAAACGACCGAGACCGACATCCACGTGCGCGCAGACGCCGATGGCACCCACGTCACCGTCGAAAAACACGAACTTCCCTTCTCCCGACTGGCGAACCAGTCCACAGTGGCCACCGATGGAGGTATCGAATCGTGAGCACGCAGGCCGAAAGCGAGTCGGTTTTCGCTACTGGCTCACGGCGCGCACTTGCGCTAGCTGCGACGGCGTTGCTCATGGCGTCGTATCTAAGTGTGCTCAATCACATCACCGATGTCGCCGGCGGGACTGAAAGATTGATTCTGTTCGTCGCGGGGAGTTTGCTCGCGGCGACGCTGCTCGCGCGCTTTCTGCCGGCGTTGCTCGCACTCGTCCTCACCGCCGGGCTGTCCGCGGTCGGTCTCTGGGTGTACATTCAGGCGATTCCGAACGGCGAACTCTTCTTTCAG
>DASSKS010000400.1:0-4184 GCA_035690245.1 Halococcus sp.
TACGGCCTCGATTGGCTATGCGATGTTCAACCTCGCCGGCGGAGCATACCCGAGCGAGGGATTTCTGGTGGCCTTCGAAATCATCGACATCGCGCTCGTTGCCGCACTCGCGGCGGCCGTGATGCTCGCAAAAACCGAAGAAGGCGGCCGCATCGCCGGCGCGCTCCGTTTCAACGCGACCAACCTCCGCGAGGGTGAGACCCGCGCCGACGGTGGACAGGAGGAGCGCTGATGGTTCCCATCCAGTACTACCTCTTGCTTTCGGCGGCGCTGTTCTGTATCGGACTGTTCGGTATTCTCACTCGGCAGAACGCACTGTTGTTCCTGATGAGCGTCGAACTCATGCTCACCGGCGGCAACATCAACTTCGTGGCGTTTTCGTTTTATTATGGAAACCTCACCGGACAGGTGTTCAGTCTGTTCGTCATCGCCCTCGCGGCGGCGGAGGTCGCAGTCGGCATCGGCATCATCCTCGTCCTCTACCGGAACACCGAGGGCGTAGACGTAACCAAAGCCGCGAGCATGAGGTGGTAAGATGGCGGCATTCGACTACGCACCGGCGATTTTCGTCCTGCCGATTGCTTCATTCATTATCGCGCTGTTCGGCGGGCGATTCCTCCCGAAAAAGGGCGCGCTCGCTGGTATCCTCGCTACCGCTGGCTCGCTCTTGCTCTCGATTTGGATGGCTCTCACCGTTGCAGCCGGAAACACCTACAACGAGGTGCTCTACACATTTGTGTCCCCAACGGGAACGTTCGACCTCCACTTCGGGGTTCTCATTGACCCGCTTTCGGCGTTCATGTTGATTATCGTTTCCTTGGTGGCCTTCCTCGTTCACGTCTTCAGCCTCGGCTATATGAACGACGAAAACGAACCGGGACTTTCGAGATACTACGCGGGTCTCGGGCTGTTTTCTGCGAGTATGCTCGGGTTCGTCATGGCCGATAACCTGTTCATGGCGTTTCTGTTCTTCGAGATGGTCGGCCTCTGCTCGTGGCTGCTCATCGGGCATTGGTACCGCGAGGACGCCCCGCCGAGCGCTGCCAAAAAAGCGTTTTTGATGACACGCTTCGGCGATTACTTCTTCCTCATCGGCGTGGTCGCCGTTCTCGCCACCTTCGGGACGGCAGCCTTTGCGGGTTCTGAAAGTTTTCCCGCTCTCGCCGAGGAGGCACTCACTGGCAGCGCGAGCGGACTCACGACCTTCGGATTCTCACCACAGGCGTGGTTCAGTATCGTCGGACTCCTCATTTTGGGTGGCGTCATCGGCAAGTCCGCCCAGTTCCCGCTGCATACGTGGTTGCCCGACGCGATGGAAGGCCCGACACCTGTTTCGGCACTCATCCACGCCGCGACGATGGTTGCTGCTGGGGTCTATCTCGTTGCACGGATATACGGCTTCTATGCACTGCTTCCGACTGTGCTCGGAATCATCGCGTTCGTCGGCGGCTTCACAGCCTTGTTCGCGGCGACGATGGCTCTCGTCAAAAACGACATCAAACAGGTGCTGGCCTACTCGACCATCTCCCAGTATGGGTATATGATGCTCGCGCTGGGTGCGGGCGGCTACGTCGCGGCGGTCTTTCACTTGATGACCCATGCCTTCTTCAAGGCGCTGTTGTTCTTGGGGGCCGGTGCCGTGATTATCGCCACCCATCACAATCAGGATATGTGGGAGATGGGCGGTCTCAAAGACCGAATGCCCATCACCTACTGGTCGTTTCTCGCAGGGTCGCTCGCGCTCGCGGGCATCTTCCCGTTTGCTGGCTTCTGGTCGAAGGACGCGGTGCTCTATGAGGCACTCGTCCACGGACTCAACGACCCGTTCTTACTTATTGCCTACGCGATGGGACTCATCGCGGTGTTCGTCACCGGCTTTTACACCATCAGAATGGTCATGTTGACCTTCCATGGCGAACCGCGCACCGACGCCGCCCGGAATCTTCGGAGCGTGGGCTGGAGCATCAAGATTCCAGTAATCGTGCTCGGCATCCTCGCGGTCGTCGCCGGGTTCATTAATATGACGCCGGTGGCGTACCTCACTGGTCTGAACATCGACCTTCTCCGTCAGTGGTTCGCAGGCGGTATCGAGGGCGTGGGCGCGGCACACTACGGCGAACTCATCGAGACGGTCGCGGGCTACGATGCGGCATCGGTGTCCGCGATTCTCTCCGCTATCGTCTCGCTCGTCATCGCGCTCGCTGGCGCGGGACTCGCCTATTCGCTTTATAGCGGGCCATCGCCCGACCCACACACGAATCGGCTCGGCAATGTGAAAACACTACTCATGAGTAACTACTATCAAGATGAATATCAGGTCTGGCTGGCAGAGGGAACCGCTCGTGTCGCCCGCGCGGTCGATGCATTCGACAAGTGGATTATCGACGGTATCGTGAACGCCGTTTCGAGCGTGAGCCTGCTTTCCGGCGGTGCAATCAAACGGATTCAAACGGGCGTCGTCACCAACTACGCCGCACTGCTCTCGTTGGGGTTGGTCGTACTGCTCGTTGCACTCGGCCTGCTCGGGGGGTGGTTCTGAGTGCTTATCGAACTCATCCTCGTGTTCTGTCTGCTCGGTGCAGCAGTGGTGTTCTTCCTTCCCGACGAGTACGCTCCCTTCGGCGCGCTCGTGGCGAGTTTCTTCCCGCTCGTGACGAGTTTCGTGATGTGGGCCGGATTCGACGGCGCTGGCAACGCCTTTCTGGGTGGCGAGTTGGCCTACGAGACGAAGGTGCAGTGGATTTCGCTCGGTCAGTATTCGGTCAACTGGTTCGTCGGCGTCGATGGCATCAGCATGGCGCTCGTGGTCCTCACCACCGTACTGACAACGCTCGCCATCCTCACCGCGTGGACGCCCATCGACGACCGGCGCGCCGAGTTCTATGGATTACTCCTGTTCATGGAGGGCGGGCTGCTCGGCGTGTTCTGCGCGCTCGATTTCTTCCTCTGGCTCGTCTTCTGGGAGGCCGTATTGATTCCAGTCTACCTATTGATCGGCGTCTGGGGCGGACCCGACAAACGGTATGCCGCAATCAAGTTCTTCGTCTATACCAACATCGGAACGTTGGTGATGTTCATCGGCTTCGCCGCACTCGTGTTCGGTCTCGGTGATTCGATTTCGAGCCTCTCGATGCCCGCCATCGCACAGGCGTTGCGCGCGGGTGAGTTGGAAGCGCTCGGTGGCATCGCCCCCGGAACGATCAAAACTCTCGCGTTCGCCGCGCTGTTTTTCGGCTTCGCCATTAAGATGGCAATCGTTCCGTTTCACACGTGGTTGCCGGATGCCTACACCGAATCGGCAACCCCAGTCACCGTGATACTCGCAGGCGTGGTCACGAAGATGGGGACCTACGCAATGCTTCGTTTCAATTTCACGATGCTTCGAGACGTGACACAGGAGTACGCCCAACTCATCGCGCTGTTTGCGGTCGTCACCGTTATTTATGGTGCGTTGCTCGCGCTGTCTCAACGGGATTTGAAACGAATCGTGGCCTACTCCTCGATTCCGTCGATGGGGTTCGTACTTTTAGGCTTGGTCGCATACACCCAATATGGTCTCTCTGGTGCGGTCTTCCAGATGGTTTCGCATGGACTGCTCACGGGCCTGCTCTTTGCGTGTGTGGGTGTCATCTACAACTCTACGGACACCCGGATGGTCGGCGAAATCGGCGGGCTTGCGGATAGAATGCCGATTACGGCGACCGCGTTCGTCACCGGTTGTTTCGGGTATATGGGCCTGCCGTTCATGTCGGGATTCATGGGAGAATATTTCATCTTTCAGGGCGCGTTCGATTCCTTCGCGGGTTCACCGCTGTTCACCGCGATAGCGATGTTCGGCATCGTCATCATCGCGGGCTATTACCTGTTTGCGATGCAGCGCACCCTCTTCGGCGAGTTCACGCTGGCTACCGACGCGAGTGTGGGGCGGACAGCAGTTCACGACATCATCCCCCTTATAGTGCTCATCGCGTTCGTCATCGCGCTCGGGGTCGCACCGGACATCGTGTTCGGGATGATTTCCGATGCAGTTGCGCCGATGCTCGGAGGTGGAGTGTAAATGGCGTTCCCAGACTGGGCGGTACTCGCCCCGGTGTACTTGCTCGCGCTCACGGCACTCTGTCTGTTCGTCATCGACAGCATCAACCCCCGTTCAACTAGTCGAAATCTGCTCGCGGGCACGACGG
>DASSKS010000401.1:0-2281 GCA_035690245.1 Halococcus sp.
AATCATGACCGACGACAGCCACCATCCCGGCGATACGGAGGACCGTTCCAAGGACCAGCAGCAGGCGGTCGAAGCCTGCCAGCACGCCGTTGACGCGCTCCGCAGCGGCGACCTCTCGCGTGCTCACTCCCTGCTCGATGAAGCCCTCACCGCCGTCGAGCGCGCCGAGCACGACGACACCGGCACGCAGGAGCAGCGCGAAATCGCGTTCGACTGCTACGACTGATTATTCGACTTTTTCGGTCCTGCGTGCCGTTTTCGCTTCACGCACATTCGGTCCCTCACGTATCAAATCAGGACACTGTGGACAAACTCGAACAGTGTCCAGTCCGTTCGGCGCGAATACGCGCACGTACTGTTCGGTGACGAACCCGCCGCAGTTCCGACACTCTGGCATACCAGAGAGGTCAGCGGATACCGGATACGGATTGCGATTTCTCGCTGATTGAACCGAGGGGTGAGACGTATCGGAGACGTGTTCTCTCCTCCGTGTTGGTTTTTATGCCAACAGGCTTATGATGTTGGCGTTAAAACCAACGGGTGAGGACGGCCCTGACGCCGACCGACCTCGACGGCTACGCCCGAACCGACGTGTACGAGGACGACGCTCTCGTTCGCGTGTCGGTTCGGCAGACCACCGATGCCGCGTATCCCTAGGGGTGGCGATATACGCTTCACTACGGCGCGTTGGTTGCCGACCCGCCCGACACACTGGCCGACGGAACCATTCGGCGCTACGACAACGCTCACGAGGACACGAGAGGTCACGACCTCCACGTTGCGCCCGATTCCGACCCACAGACCATCCAGTTTCCGGGGATGGTTGACCTCTACGAGCAGTTCTGGGCGGAGATTCCAAAGCCGAGGTTCGGACCATCCGACGATACCGATGGAGGTTCATCATCATGACTGATTCCACCCACGCTGACGACCGCGAGAATGTGCTGTTGATTACCGTCCGCGAGGGCGACGAGACTCTGTACGAGGAGGGACGCGAGGCAATCGAGGCGCTTGAGCGTGGCGAGCCAGTTGAGAACCCCGATAGCGTGACGTTCCCCAACGAGACGATGCTTGCACGGACGTTCACTGAGCGGACGCTTCGGCTGTTGCGGGTCATCACCGACGCCGACCCGGCAAGCATCCGCGAGACCGCCCGTCTCGTTGAGCGCGACGTAAAGAACGTCCACGAGGAACTGGCCCGCCTCGAAACGATGGGCGTCATCTCCTTCGCGGAAGAAGACCAGTCGAAACGGCCGGTCTTTCCCTACGACGAACTCGTTATCAGCGTGCCATTCGGCCACTCCGACACCGACTCCGATGACGCGGTTACAGCCGCACCATGACGTGAGCACCCGGTTGATGCGCTCCGAGAACCCTTTCGGCTATAACAAAAAGGCCATTGGGCTATACCTAAATCCATGACCGACGATAGTCACCATCCCAACGACGCGAAGGACCGTTCCGAGGACCACCAGCAGGCGGTCGAAGCCTGCCAGCACGCTATTGACGCGCTTTCCAATGGCGACCTCGCACGTGCCCACTCGTTGCTCGATGAAGCGCGTATGGCCGTCGAGCGCGCCCAACATGACGGCAGCGAGCAAGCATCCCGCGAAGCCACGTTTGATTGCTACGACTGACACGGTGGCGTTTAGTGGTGGTTCGACCTATTAATGATTCTACCTAAACCCCATACAGTAATGGAAACTCCATACATCACACATCTTTACGATACTCTCGCCCACATCTCTACATACACTTACCTCCCATGTATCGCCTCGGCCATACCGGCATCGCGTTGCTCGTGCTCGCTCCCCTCAGTTACGGACTCTTAGAGGCGCACAAACCCCTACTTGCTCTCATTACCGCGCTCGGAGTGTTATGGATAGAACCGCTCCCTGATTTTGATTTCAAACTCCCGTTTCTCAGTCATCGGGGTGTCAGTCATTCGCTGTTCGCGGCCGCCAGTGTCGGCGGTATTATCGCCCTCTGTGGCTGGTTCGTCGGTATGCAGGGTGTCACTGTTCTCGCATCCGTTCTCAGTGCCGCCAGTGGAGGCATTACAGCCGTCGCAACAACGCTGCAATCGTTCGCACCACCGGAAGCTACTGGGAGTGTAATAGCATGGACAGTCGGCCTACTTACGGATATTGCCGCCAATCTCGGCTGGATAGTGAGCCAGTTGCAGATGTTCGACCGGGAGACGATTGCCGGGGTCGGCTTCGTCGTCGGTGCGGGCGGTATTCTCGTGCATTTGCTTGGCGACGTGATTACCGTCAGTGGC
>DASSKS010000402.1:0-2269 GCA_035690245.1 Halococcus sp.
CTCGGGAGTTTCGAGCGGTTCATGGGCGTCATCATCGAACACTTCAACGGCAACTTCCCGCTCTGGCTCGCGCCCGAACAAGTACGAATATTGCCGGTGAGCGACGACAACATCGAGTATGCGAAATCGGTCGCCGACGAACTCAATGAGTTCCGTACCGAAATCGAGACGCGCTCGTGGACAGTTGGACGCAAAATCAGGGAGGCCCACGACGACCGCGTACCGTATATGCTCATCGTCGGCGACACCGAGGAAGAAGCCGGCACGGTGTCGGTCCGCGACCGTGAGGAGCGCGAACAGGACGGTGTCGAAATCGGGGAGTTCCACAGTCACCTCCAGACCGAACGCGACGAAAAGACGGTCGAACCAGCGTTTCTCGGCTGAGTACCTGCTGTGGGAATCGGTCGAGGTCGTCCGTCGCCGACGGAGGGAAAGGGATTTGCCGAGGGGCGGAAACAGGAGTACAATGATACGAACCCTCGACGACCTCGATGTGGAGGGCGTCGCCGTCGGGGTGCGCATCGACATCAACAGCCCGCTTTCTGCTACTGGGTTGGCCGACGACGCACGCCTGCGGGCACACGTCGAGACCCTTTCTGAGCTACTCGAACGCGGCGCGCGAGTGGTGATTCTCGCCCATCAGGGCCGGCCCGGTGACGAGGACTTCGAAACGCTCGCGGCCCACGCAGCGCGTTTGGACGAACTCCTCTCGTTTCCTGTGGACTACCTCGACGCCACGTTCTCTGGGGCGGCCAGAGAGCGAATCGCAGAACTGGAGGCGGGCGAGGCGGTCGTTCTCGAAAACACCCGCTTTTATGCGGAGGAGTATATGGAGTTCGAGCCAGAACGCGCTGCCGACACCCACTTAGTCGAAGGACTCACGCCCGCGCTCGATGTCTATGTGAATGACGCCTTCGCGGCGGCCCACCGCTCACAGCCCTCGCTCGTCGGGTTTCCCGAGCGAGTGCCGAGCTACGCCGGTCGGGTAATGGAGCGCGAACTCGACGTTTTGGAGGCTATCGATGAAACCCCGACACCACGGGTGTATCTGCTCGGCGGCGCGAAGGTCGGTGATTCTATCGGTGTGGCACGAAGCGTCTTGGAACGTGGTCTCGCCGATACGATATTGACTGCGGGTCTCGTTGGCAACGTTTGCTTGCTCGCGGGCGGTGCGGAACTCGGTACTGCGAGCGCCGAGTTCATCTACGACCGAGGCTACTGGGACGAAATCGACCGCGCGGGCGACTTGCTCGATACCTACGACGAACTCCGCGTCCCCGAGGACGTTGTCATCGAACGAGACGGCGAGCGCTTCGAGCTTTCAGTGGCTGACCTGCCGGCAGAAACCGAATCGCCAGCGAAAGACGTGGGAAGCGAAACCATCGCAGCCTACTCAGAAGTCATCGAATCAGCAGGCACAGTCATCCTCAATGGGCCGGCGGGCGTCTTCGAGGAAGAAACGTTCGCCCACGGCACGCGCGAACTCTACGAGGCGGCCACGAGAGCGAAACACAGCATCGTCGGCGGTGGCGATACGGCCTCTGCGATTCGCCAGTTGGGAATCGACGGGTTCGACCACGTGAGCACCGGCGGCGGGGCATCGCTTTCGTTGCTCGCCGGCGATTCACTGCCAGCCGTCGAGGCACTCCGATAGTGCGAATCGAAACGCCGGAGACGGAAGCCGCAGGCGAAATCACCGACCTCTGGGTCGAACTTGCGCGCGCACAACGCGCGTTCGGGTCGCACCTCCGCGCCGAACCCAACCGAGCGACCATCCGCGAGGCAATCATCCGCCATATCATCTCCGGCGGGTTGTTGGTCGCTACAGTCGATGGGAAAATTGTCGGCTTCGTTATGTTCGGGCCAGAATCCGAACGCTACGAACAGGACGTTTCCCGTGGCATAGTGCAAAACATCGTCGTCCGGCCCGAGCATCGAAACGAGGGCATCGGGACGGAACTGCTTGCTGCGGCGGAATCTGTGCTTCGAGACGCGGACTTCGATGCCGTCTCCCTCTCTGCGCTTTCTGCCAACGAAGCAGCACGGCGTTTTTATGCGCGGCAGGGATACAGCCCCCACCGAATCGACTTCGAGAAGCCACTCGAAAGCGACACCGACAAAACCGAGCGCGAGTAATCTTGCGTGTGCCAGGGGAGCTTGGGCGGTTCAAGCACTCGATTTGTAATCGAGAATTCGTGGGTTCAAATCCCACCCCTGGCTTCGAAGCAGGGTTTCATACTCCGTGAGGGTCCTCGAATTGCTGTACGAC
>DASSKS010000403.1:0-5177 GCA_035690245.1 Halococcus sp.
CGTCGCTGGCGTGAGACGTATCGTTGTGGTCTGAATTGGCAGCGTATTCATATGAGGACGGTCAAATCCAGTCAGTGGTATCTTGCAGGCAAATGTCTGCCGTAGTCTTTAGTGCTCGCCAGACGGATGGTTGTGCTGAGAAACTATGTTCGACATCACACAGAGAGCAGCATGGAGAGCCACACAGCACAGTTCTGTCTCGACAATCGGTGGATACGATGTCTGAACGAATCGTCGTCATCGGAGCGGGCTATGGCGGCTGTGCGGCGATACGCAGCCTTGAAGACGAACTCGAAGAGACGAACGCAGACCTCGTGTGGGTCTCAGAAGAGGACTACCACCTCGTGCTCCACGAGGTCCACCGGTGTATCCGCAATCCCGCTGCTCGAAAGCACATTACGATTCCAGTCGAGGAGATCAAGTCGTCCGATACACAGTTCGTCCAAGCCACCGTGAGCGGTCTCGACGTGGACTCACAGGTAATCGAATGCGACGGACACGACGACATCGAATACGACTACGCCGTGGTCTGTCTCGGCAGCCAAACGGCCTTTTACGGCATCGACGACCTACAAGAGAACTCGCTCACGCTCAAGAGTCTCGGTGATGCTCTCGCCATCAACAAACACCTCACACAGGCCGCACAGGAGGCTTCACGAAACGAGCCGGCACACATCGTGGTGGGTGGCGGTGGTCTCACGGGGATTCAGGCCGCCGGCGAAGTCGGCGCGTGGTGTGCCGAAAACGACGTATTCGCGGATGTTCATCTCGTCGAACGCTCCTCGGATGTGTTCCCCGGCCACGACCACGAGTTCCAAGGCGCAATCAGAAACAAATTGGAGGGTCACGATGTCGAAATCGATACCGGTGCAGCGATGACCTCTGTGGACGAGGACACAATCGAGTTCGAGGGACGCGATTCAATCGACTACGATGTCCTTCTCTGGGCCGGCGGCGTCACTGGTCAAGACGCGCTCGAAAACGCCAGCATCGACAAGGACCACAACCGCGCCTACGCCGACGCGACCTTCGAGACCAGCGACGACCGGGTGTTCGCCATCGGAGACTCGGCGCTGGTCCACCAAGACGTAGAGGACGAACCGTTCACGGAAGAAGCCATCTGGGAGGCCGTCGCGGACGAGGAGGCAGACGACGTGCCGCCGCCGACCGCAGAAGCCGCGTGGGAGGAAGGCGAACACATCGGCGAGAACGTCGCGCGAACCCTTGATGACCGCGAGCGAGAACACTGGGCATACATGAACAAGGGAACGCTGGTCTCAGTCGGGGACAAGGCCGTGGCACACGACGTTATCGGTATTCCGCTCAACACATTCAGTGGACTTGGCGCGCGCATCATCAAAAAGAGCATCTCGGTTCGATGGATAGGCAAAATCACCTCGTGGCAGCGTGCACTGCGTGCATGGCCCGATATGTAACCGATTTGTTAGTAGTGGGTAGCGTTCGACTGACGTACATCCAGCGTGTTCTCGCCGTGGTATCAACGGCTTGAATGCGCAGCGTAAACCTCGATTGGTATTGCATCACACAGTACCTACTGTCCAGCAGCGGTGAAAACAGCACGGGCAAAAACGAGACAAAAATATGTCACTCGAAGAAGACCGCGCGGTTCAGGCGGCACGCGATACAGTCGTACAGGAGTTCAAAGAAGGGTTCAAGGTGCTCGGCGGACCCGAATCATCAGTCTCTCACCAACACGACATCGACCGCATCCCGCGAGAGGACGTGACACAGGAGATGCTGTCGAACTCGACTGATAACCCCGAAAGTTGGCTGATGTTCGGCGGGAACTACGAACACCACCGCCATACGGCCTGCGACGTGATTACCCCCGACAACGTCGATAACCTCGACCTCGAATACGAACTGGAAGTGGGCAATGGCTCCAGCATGGAGGGGACGCCAATCGTCGTGCCGGGCGATCCTCCAATAATGTATCAGACCAACGGCCCGAACCACATGAAGGCCATCGACGCGCGCGAGGGCGAGGTACTCTGGAGCTATACCCACCCCGTTCCTGATGACGCACTGTTGTGCTGTGACGACAATACTCGTGGTGCTGCCGTCTACGAGGACAAGGTGTTCATGTGTACGCTGGATTCGGGCGTGGTGGCGCTCGACCGCTACGCCGGCGAGAAGCTGTGGTATCACAGCACCGCAGACTACAAACACGGCTATTCGGCGACGTGGGCACCAATCGTCGCTAACGGCATGGTCTTTACGGGCAGCGCGGGCGGCGAATACGGGGTTCGTGGGTTCTTTACCGCTATCGACGCCGAATCCGGGGACGAGAAGTGGTTTACGCACACATCTCCACCGGAGGAGTGGATAGGCGAAAACGGCGAAGAATCGTGCGGCACAGTTTGGATGACCGCGACATACGACGAAGAACGGGATGCGTTGTACTGTCCGGTCGGCAATCCTGGACCAGACCTCGATGGCACCGTCAGACCGGGACCCAACCGGAACACGTGTGGAACGCTCAATATCGACGCCGAAACCGGCGAACGAGGGTGGTTCTTCCAGACCTCCTCACACGACATCTGGGACTACGAGTCCTCGGCCCCACGGATGTTGCTCCGGGACATGGAGGTCTCGAACACCGCAGAAATCGAGGGCAACGTCACGGACCTCGTGGTCGGGGCGAGCAAGACCGGGATGGCATACATGATGGACCCCGATACGGGCTATCTCCACGAGCGAAGCGACCCGGGCACCCAACAGGTGAATATGTTCAGGATGATTCCCCACATGAACGAATCGAGACGATTACCATTTATCCCCGGCGTGATGGGTGGCAACGACTGGCAGCCTCCCTCGTACTGCCCGGAGACCGGTCTGTGTTATTTCAAGATGCAGAACGACCCCTCGGAAGCGCGCTGGGAGAACGAAGAGAACATCCAAGGCCAGGCCTACTGGGGCGGCGATTACTACGCCGAACCGAACGCGCGGCAGGCCCCCGACGAGTGGAACGGCCACACGAGCGTCGTGGTCGCCATCGACCCACAGACAGGCGAGCGCATCTGGCAGGACTGGATAGACAGCGAACAGTACCTCTGGGGTGGGTCGATGACGACTGCCGCTGGACTCCTGTTCCTCGGCACCCAAAACGGGAATTTCGTCGCCTACGACGGCGAATCGGGAGAGCGTCTCTGGGAATTCGACGCCGGCGACGCTCCGATATCAGGCGACCCGATGGGCTGGTACGACCCGGAAACCGAAAAACAGTACATCGCCGTCCAGATGGGCGGCAGCGGCTGGCTTCGGACTGGCCAGCGCGACGATAGACTTCTCGTGTTCTCGATGGAAGAATAGACCTATTCTATCCGAGGTCGGTTTTTTTGCCGTCAACGTACACGGTGATGTTCTCACCGCTTGCTTCGAATCCCGTGATATTTCCAGTGATGCGGTAGGCGTCACCGCCGCCGCCGACCCGTCCGGCGACGGCCGACCCCGAGATGATGTCGATGTCGGGGTCTTTGGTCACGTCCTCGTCCTCGATTGGTGCGCCGTAGCTCTGTCCGCGGCGTTCGATAGACCCCGTGACGGTCATCCGATAATTGACCTTCTCGTCCGGTTCACCACCGATGATGACGACGAAATGCGATTCCGGTGTTGGTGTGGCTGTCGGTGTTGCCGTGGCCGTTGGGGTTGGAGTCGGCGTCTGCGTTGGTGTTGCCGTTGGCGTCTGTGTTGGGGTGGCTGTCGGCGTCTGCGTGGCTGTGGGAGTTCGCGTTTGCGTCGGTGTCGCGGACGGTGGCGGTGCCGCCGCGGTCGTGTTGGTCGTCAAATTCTGCGATTGAGTGGTTTGCGTCGGCGATTGGGTAGCAGTCCCGGTCTGGGGGGCAGTCGTCGTGGTGTTCGCATTGGCTGCGGTGGGCGTGTCGGCCGGTTCGCTGGGAGATGATGCTAATTGTGAACAGCCCGCGAGCACCAGCAAGACCGCGAGCAGAACCGGAAGCACGTATCGTCTGGTCATATCCCTACCAGCCAGCGTGCAGACCATAAGACCCTCGATAGTTCGTTTCAGTCGGGAGTCGTTTCAGCACGAAACGAACGTGAAACCGTTCGTGTGACCGCACTCAGTCGTCGGTGAGTTCTCCGCGGACGAGACCGACAGCGTTCTCGACCGCGCCAACCGAGGAGAGATAGCCCGCTCCAACGCTGGTTTTCAGCGCCTTCGCCGCCGTTCCACGCACCACCGTGGGACCGACCTGTGCCACCGCGCCGTCGCCGACGCTAACGAGCCAGCCGGGCGCATCGAATCTGAACCGTTCGGGTCGTGGCTCGAACACATCCTCACTACCCTGTTCGTATTCTGCGAGTCGGGCGATACTTCTCGCGGCGCTTTTGGCCTCGCGGACGGCGGCCGCAGCACTCGCCGGAACCGCCGCGCCGTCTGTATCGGTGACCCGTGCGGCGTCCCCGACGACGAACGTTCGTTCATCGAGTCTGAGGGTGTCTGAAATAAGAGGACGCTCGCCTGAAAGCGCGTTGGGTCCTCGAACCCCGCCTGTCCAGACGAACTGGTCGTAGTCGAATTTCGCAGTACCGAGTTCGATTGTCGCTTCGGTCGCGCGTTCGACCGTCCTTCCTGTTTGGACGACCACCTCGCGGGATTCGAGTTCCTCGCGGACCGCAGTTTGAAAGTTCGTCGGAAAGTTCGGAGCCACGTTCTCGCGCTGTTCGAGCAGGACGATTTCACGGTCGATTCCCTCTTCGCGCGCGAACGCGGCCAATTCCCCGGCAATTTGTACGCCCGAGAGACCCGCACCACCGACGACGGTTCGACCACCGTCGGAGAGCGATAGAAATCCCTCACGGATGCGTGCGGCGTCGGGCAGCCGTTTGAGCGGGGTTCCGTGCTCCTCGACGCCGGGCAGGTCATAGAAGGCCGTTTCGGCCCCGAGACAGACTGCGCCGATGTCGTAGTGCAACGCACCGTTATCGAGTTCCACGGTGTTTCGCGCGGGGTCGATGTCCATCACGCGCGCGACGTGGACGGTTGCGCGGTTGAGGACGTCAGTGAGTGTGATGGTGATGTCATCTGCGAGCGCAGGCCGGCGAACCACGCGATGGAGTTCGTGCTGAACGAGGTGGTCGGGACGGTCGTTGACCACGACGAGTTCGACGGAGGTGGGGAGTCGTTTTTCTAGCTG
>DASSKS010000404.1:0-4649 GCA_035690245.1 Halococcus sp.
CTTCGACGAATCGGATAAATACGGCTACTTCTGTGCGAACTGCGAAACCCTCGACAACGCGATGGACACGATGGGCCGCGTGAAGTGCAACGAGTGTGGCAACCTCCGGAAGGCAACGCGCTGGGACGCGACTTACGGCTAAATCCACGAACGGGGGAATCAGACGCTATCGGGTGCCGTGTGAACCGTCAAATCCACTGGTCGAGACTCGCCTTCGAGGTCGGCGACGACGCGCTCTGTGACACGTTTTGCCTCGCGTTCGACGAGCGGTTTGACCTTCTCGATGACCCACGAAAGCGAGACGAGTCGTGGAAGGTCGAGACCAGTCGGATTTGCAGAATCGGCGTCGAATCCGATGCAGAGGCGCACCCGCGAGGCGTGCTCTCGGCCCTCGGGTGGGTCGATTTCCTCGATTCCCCAGTAGCCAGCGGCGTCAATGTCCTTCGTGATTCGCCAGTCGATTTTCCGTGGTGGGTCGACTCCCGTAACCTGCGAGCGCGTCGTGTAGGTGAGTTTCCACCACGCGACATGGATGTCATAGACCGTGCCGGGCGAACCGTCGCCGTGGCGGGAAACCTCGGTGATGTACTCGGAGTATGCCGTATAGCGCGGAAAATCCACGAGGAAGTCGTAGATTTCCTCGGGGGGCAAGTAGACCACGGTGCTGACTTCGACGGTATCCACGACTGGGCCTCGCACGCAGTGCGTGTAAGGATTGTCATATCGCAGGCCCGTCCGCCGTTTGTCTGCCGAACGGCGGACGGACGCCAGACAGTATGGGCCGAATCGGGAGATAGATAATCCCCCGTTCGGTAGCGTTCGGGAGTCGATGAAACCGCCACGCAGACGGAGTGAACGGAGACGAGTGTTCGCGGTCGTGTTGATTATCGTGCTGGTCGCCGCTGCCTCGGTCGGCGTGGCAAGCGCACAGCGCAGCCGAAACACGACGATTGATTCGTGTACGACTATCGACACACCGGGGAGATACGTGCTCACACAGGACATACGAAGCACTATTTCGGGCGCGAACGAGGGCTGTATCGAAATCACGGCGAGCAACGTGACTCTCGATGGTGCGGGCCACACGCTCACGGGAAGTGGGTCTGGCCACGGCGTCGAAGTCGATGGCTCGAAACACACGCTCAGAAACGTCACCGTGAAACGACTCCAAGCGAGCAACTGGTCGGTCGGGATTTTCTATCTCTCTGCCACCAACGGGACGATTCGGGGAACGATTACCAACAACAACACCGAAGGAATCGCTCTCGGGCAGTCAACCGGAAACGAGTTGGTGAAAAACACCGCCTACGACAACGCAATCGGAATCGCTCTCGGCGGCGAGAGCCAGCACAACACGATACGACACGAGGTCGCCGTCGAGAACAAGTGGGGCATCCACTTCGAGCGCGACAGCGGCAACAACACAGTCACAAATAGCGTCGCACAGAACAACACGCGCTGGGATTACTATTCGAGGGAAGACGGGGCAGAAAACACCGCGACAGGCATTCAGTTGTCGGCTGCGACCGTCTCACTCACCGGGGAAAACGTCGGCCTGCGTTCGGTGGCGTCGCCGCCACCCCTCCCGCGCGGAACCGAAAATCTCAATACGTATATCGAAGTGGCGGGAACCCACGGGCCATCCTCACTCTCGTTGACGATACACTATGACTCATCGAGGGATGTCTCGCTCTGGCGCTACGACGGCCAACATTGGTCCAAAATCGAGAGCGCGCAGGTCGATGCGTCGGCGAACACGATTTCTGCGAACCTCACGCAGTTCGGTCTTTTTGCTGTTCTCGCGGACGCGCCAAACAGCAACGGCGGGCCGGTGACGGTGACACCCAACCAACCCGTATCGGTACAGCGAACGTTAACTACCGTTCCACAGACCACACAGACACCCACACCGACGAGTTCGAATGAATCAGCCGCTTCGGGCGCTGCTGCGGCGACACGCACACCGACGACACCGGAGTCGAAGAAGACACCCCAGAACGCGAGTAAAACGACGGGAACGGACGTGGCGCACGGCGAGAGCAACGCTGCGACGAGTACGTTCGGTGTCGGTCCAGTCAAACTGTTCTTCGTAGTCGTCGGTCTGGTTGCGCTCGTCGGATTGGTGCTCGTGGCCGTCAGACAGCGGCGCTGAGTTTCCGTCTCACGGGTTTGCCGTCCGTTCGGAAAGAATAGTTCTTATCAGTCGAGTTTGTCGAGAGCACTGAAAAATTCCAATGGTGGCCCGGCGATTCGCATCGGTTCGTCTGTGACCTGCACGGTGATTTTTTCGGGAGGAGAGACCATCTCACGGGTGCGACCGTCGCCGACCACAACCGTTTCGGGTGCGTCCGTGACACGAACGGTAACCTCGCTTTCGGCACCCACGACGAGCGGTGGCAGTGGGTCTGTGGCACACATATCGGTGACGACCAGCCCGGAAACGCTGGGGTGGACCAACGGCCCACCTTCGCTCAGATTATATGCTGTGCTTCCCGTGGGCGTCGCAACGAGCACGCCGTCGGCGTGGCTATCGAGATAGACAGACCCGTCGATTTCGACGGTGAAATCGGCTCCCCTACCGGGTCCGCGTGTTCCCAGTACGACGACCTCGTTGAGTGCTGGTGGCAACGAAAAACCTCCTCCATTGGCGCACAGTCGCGGGACGGTTCGGATTCGTGGCTTGCCCTCGCGTTCTACGTGTTCGATTTCGCGTTCGATTGTCGAGAGTGCGTCGTCGGGTGGGGTCACGTTCAAAAAGCCGACCTCGCCGAGATTGACGCCCATGACGGGTGTGTCGCCGACTTCACGAGCGGTGAACAGGAAGGTACCGTCGCCGCCAATCGAAACCACGAGGTCGCACTCGCTCATTTGCTCAAGCGCGTGACCGCAGACGCCGAGTGTATTTGCAGTCGCCTCGTCGAGTCGGATTTCGATGCCCGACTCGCGGAGGTGCTCGCGGATGTCGCCGGCAAGCGAGGCTGCGCGCTCGTTTCCTCGCCGGGCGACGATACCGACGTTCATCGCTCCCGATTCGACGCCGACGGCCAAAAGCCGCATGGTCCAATTCGGTGCAGCACCGTGTCGAGAAACCGTCTCAAATCCCTTCAGATAGCGGTCCAGCCACCATCGACGAACAGGAGTTGGCCGGTGATGTACGAAGCGTTCTCGCTTGCGAGAAACAGCGCCGCCCCGGCGTTGTCCGCGGGAACGCCCGCTCTTCCAAGTGGAACGGGTTTGAGGAATCCCGCCTCGTCGGCGGATTGGTGGGCTTCGTCGCTCCAGCCCTCGGTGAACTCGGTGGCGATCTGGCCCGGCGCGATGGCGTTCACCCGGATGTCGTGCTCTGCGAGTTCGAGCGCCGTTCCCTTCGTTATCATCTTGATTGCGCCTTTGGTCGAATCGTACTGGACTTGGTCGTACTGGGCGACCCACGAGGAAATCGAGGCGGTATTGACCACGGTGCCGGGTTCGCCGCGCTCAATCATGTCCTGTGCGGCGGCCTGTGTCCCGAAGAACACTCCTCGGATGTTGGTGTGATGGAGGCGGTCGAAGTCCTCCTGTCCGACATCAAGGAAGGGTTCTGAGTGTTGGACGCCGGCGTTGTTCACCATTACGTCCACCCCGCCAAATTCGCGGGCGGCTTCGACGACCGATTCGAGTTCGTCCGGGTCAGACACATCGGTTTCGACGTATTCGGCTGTGCCACCGGATTCCTCGATGAGTTGATGGGTCGGTACGTCCTCGCCCTCCATTTTCGGGCCTTCTCTGACGTCTGCGGTGATGACCGTCGCGCCCGCGCGGCCGAATCCGAGCGCGATGGCACGTCCGATGCCGGCACTGCCACCGGTGACGATAACGGTTTCGTCGGTGAAATCGAAGTTTGCGGTTCCCATATCCCTGATGTGCCCGTCAGGCTATTAAATCCGCTGGCGTCACTCGCGCAAATCCCGCAACTGAACGACGCCGGGGCGGTCTACGTCTACGCGGTCGCCGATGCGGACGACATCCACGACGCGCGGGTAGCGATAGGAGGCGGCGTGTTCGTGGAGGATTTTCGGGTCCGAGCCAACGCCTTTCCACATATCCCAGTGGACGGGCATCAACCTATCGAGTTCGAGGGAATTCGCGGACTCGACTACTTGGTCGCCGTCGTTGTACCAGTCGGTTGGTCTGGTTTCGGCTGGGTCGTCTTCGTTGTGACGGATGTTTCCAACAGTCCCAAACGCGAGCACGCCGAGGTCGATGTCGAACTCATCGCCGATATCTGAAAAGGCGTCCGCAGGCCGGGAGTCACCCGCCGCGAAGAAGATTCCCGATTCGTGTTCGATAACGTATGTGACTGGTTCGATTGCATCCGGGTCGTTCGCCCCGCGGACGTGAATCGAGAGGTCGCCAATCTCGAAATCCTCGCCCGCTTCGATGACGTTCTTTTGCTCGTCGGGCACTCGTAGGTCGCCGTCGTAGTCCGGGTTCTCGTAGGATGCACTCGGGGCGTAGAGGTCTGCGCCGAGGTCTTCGAGAAGTGGTCCATACGAGGGCGGGTGGATGTGGTCGATGTGTTCATGCGTGACGAGTACGGCATCACACAGCGTGGCATCGTCCGCATCCATCGGAACCGGAATCATGCGGATGGTTCGCGGCGGCGACCC
>DASSKS010000405.1:0-10677 GCA_035690245.1 Halococcus sp.
AGCCATTCCACCAGCGCAAACCACCACCCGAACGCCCCATACGTACAAAAGGCAGTGGTTGCGAACGTGTTTCCTTCGCGGAAGGCGAGCAGGCCGGCAAAGAACTGTATCGTCCCGCCGTAGGCCATGGCGAGCGGAATGATGACGCCGATTGCATCGGGCAAGAAGCCGGCTTCGAGCATTCCGACCATGAACGTGGTGAGTCCAAAACCCGTGAGTCCGAGCGGGGCAGGGTCTGCGATGTCTGTATCGAGTGGCATGGTACCAGAGAACAGTTTTCACCGCAGCCCCTTATGAGTTTGGCAGATAAATAACAACCAGATGGTAAAAAACGACCGACGAGAAACGAAGTGTACTCAGATGCTTTCTTTCTAGCGAAAAAATCGAGTTCAGGGGTTCAGTCGGCGGGTTCTGCGGGTGGTTCCTCGCTGCCGGCGCTTATCGGTGCGCTTCCCAGTGGGAGCACCGTGCGGGCAAACGCCCAATTGGTGACCTCGGCGAAACTCACGTACCACGCGAGGAGACCGGTGAGGATGCCGAGCCAACCGCCCCACGTCGCAAGCGTCGGCATACCGAACCAGTCGCCAAAGCCCAACAGGAAGAACGTGACCGTCAGCGTGAGGAACACGATCCAGAGACCCCAGTTGAGCCGGAACGTCGCGACCCACATATAGAGGGTGAACACGCCCCAGAGGACGAGCGACACGCCGAGTGCCGTCGTCACGCCTTCGGCAGAGAGGTCGAGGATGCCAGCGGCACCGAGTATCTCGGCTGCACCCAGCCAAATCCAGAACGCGCCGTAGGCGTTGAACGCGACCGTCCCGAAGGTGTTTCCGTCGCGGTACTCCATGATGCCGGCGAACAGTTGCGGAATGCCGCCAACGAACAGCGCGAGCGGCCAGACGAGCACCTCGCCCGCGGCCGGCAACAAGCCGGCGTTGAAGATACTCAAGAATATCGTCGTCATTCCGAAGACTGCGAGTCCGAGCGGTGCGGGATTTCCGGTTTCTGTGTCGAGTGGCATGATTCTCTTCTAGTCCGATTGCACTTGGTCGCGTATCTGTTCTGGCACGCTCGGGTCGCGCAGCGTCGTCGTGTTCCCCAACTCCTCGTCGTTCGAGATGTCTTCGAGCAGCCGACGCATGATCTTTCCAGAGCGCGTCTTCGGGAGGTCGTCGACGAAGATGACTTCGTTCGGTCTGGCGAACTTCCCGATGCCCTCCTCGATTGATTCGACGATGCGCTCGCGGACTTCTTCTGACTCCTCGACGCCCTCTCGCAGCGTCACATAGACATCCGGCACTTCGCCCTTTTCTGGGTGGTCGCGTGAGGCGACCGCCGATTCGGCCACGTCTTCGACCTCAGAGACCGCAGATTCGAGTTCCATCGTTCCGAGCCGGTGCCCGGAGACGTTCATCACGTCGTCGAGACGACCAAGTACTCGATAGTAGCCGTCTTCGGCCCGAACGGCACCGTCGCCCGCCTCGTACACCCAATCGTCGGAATCGTCCGAATCGGTGTCCGAAAAGCGCTCCCAGTATTCTTCGATGAAGCGCTCGTCGTTGCCATAGACAGTCTGCAACATTCCGGGCCACGGGCGGGTGATGACGAGGTTTCCTGCATTTCCGCTCTCTGATTCGACCTCATCGCCGTTGTCATCGAGAATGGTCGGTTCGATGCCCGGCGCGGGGTAGCCAGCGCTGCCGGGTTTCATGTCTTGAATCGCTGGCAGATTCGTTATCATGTGGCCGCCGGTTTCTGTCTGCCACCACGTGTCAACGATGACCGCGCTCTCGTCGCCGATGTGTTGGTAGTACCACAGCCACGCTTCCGGCTGGATGGGTTCGCCCACGGTGGTCATGTGCCGGAAGTCGAAGTCGTAGTCTTCTGGGTACTGCTCGCCCCACTTCATGAACTGCCGGACGGCGGTGGGCGAGGTGTGGAAGATGTCCACGTCGTACTCCTCGGCGATTTCCCACGTGCGACCCTTGTCCGGGTAGTCGGGCGCACCCTCGTACATCACAGTGGTGGTGCCGAGCGCGAGCGGCCCGTAGACGATGTAGGAATGGCCCGTAATCCAGCCGATGTCAGCCGAACACCAGTAGGTGTCTTCGGGCTTGATGTCCTCGACGTAGTTGCAGGTTCCCGTCACGTAGGCGAGATAGCCTCCGGTACGGTGCTGACACCCCTTTGGCTGACCGGTGGTTCCCGAGGTATACATCAAGAAAAGCGGGTCCTCTGCGTCGCGGCTGACCGGTTCGACCGTCTCGCCCCGGTGGTCGTCCAGGATGTCAGCAACCATCGTGTAGTCGTCGCTAACCGCTGCCTGTGGCTCGTCCTCGCGCGTCCAGACGAGTACTTCGGGGTCGCGGTCGATGTTGTCCATCGCCTCGTCGGTCTTTTCGATGTGTTCTAAGAACTCCCCACGGCGGTAGTAGCCGTCGATGGTCACGACGTGGTCCGATTCTGCGCTTTCGACGCGGTCTCCGAGCGCGGTCGCAGAGAAGCCACCGAAGACCACACTGTGCGGTGCGCCGATGCGCGCACACGCGAGCATCGTCACCGGGAGGGCGGGTACCATCGGCAGATGAATCGTGACGATGTCGTCCTCTTCGACGCCGATTCCTCGGAGCGCAGCGGCCATCTCGTTGACCTGCTCGTGGAGGTTCTCGTAGGTGATGTGACGGGTTTCGCCCTCTTCTCCCTCCCAGAGGATGGCGGTCTCGTCGCCCCGTTCATCGAGATGACGGTCGATACAGTTGTGCGATGCGTTCAGTTTTCCGCCGACGAACCACTCATAGAAGGGTGGGTTCGAGTCATCGAGAACCGTCTCCCACTGTTCGTCCCAGTCCAGCATTTCGGCGTACTCCTCGAACCCCTCGGGGAAATTATCGAAACGGTCATAGACATCGGAGTCGGCCATATTCGCCTGTTCGACGAACTCGTCAGGTGGACTGAAGTAGTCCTGTTCGGCGAGCCGTGATTCAATTGTTAACTCGTCTTCGGTTGCCATAGGTTGTACTCTCCCGTCACGTGAATAGGAGCCATGCTACATAATTGTTATCCTGAAATGGAGCGTGTGATTCGGCAATGAAAATTCTCACAGCCGACTGGAAAATGACTTCGATTGACCTGTATCCGTCGTTAGGCAACACTCACGGTTTCGCGGTAAGCGCCATGCCGTGTCTCGAACAAATTCATGATTTCACCCATCGTCGTGCCGACTTTGACCGCTTCGACGATGGCCGGCATGGTGTTCTCGCCGTTTTCGATGGCCGCTTCGAGTTCCGACAGCGCCTCTTCAACGGCTTCGTCGTCGCGTTCTGCTTTCACCTCGGCGAGACGCTCTTGCTGGCGGGTTTGGACTTCCTCGTCAACGTGGAGCATCTCTGGGTGCGTGTCTTCGTCGATTTCGTACTCGTTGACGCCGACGACGGTTTCTTCGCCCGTTTCGACCCGTTCTTGATACTCATAGGAGGCGTCTTGAATCTCGCGGTGGAAGTAGCCGCCCTCGATACCCGAAAGGACGCCATCACGAACCGAACCGTCGCCCATCTCCCGAATCTCCTCGATGTATTCCATCGCCTTCTCCTCGGTTTCGTCGGTGAGTGCTTCCACCGCGAAGCTCCCTCCGAGCGGGTCAACGATGTCTGCCGCACCCGATTCCTCGGCGATGATTTGCTGGGTTCTGAGCGCGACTCTGACCGCCTGCTCCGAGGGCAGCGCGTGGGCCTCGTCGTAGCTATTGGTGTGAAGGCTCTGTGTGCCTCCCAGAACGCCGGCGAGTGCCTGAATCGTCACCCGTGCGACGTTGTTCAAGGGTTGCTGGGCGGTCAAACTCTGGCCGGCGGTCTGGGTGTGGAACTTCAACCGTTTGGATTCTGGCTGCTCGGCTCCGTACCACTTGTCCATCACCCGTGCATAGATGCGTCGAGCGGCACGGAATTTGGCGACTTCTTCAAATAGCGAGTTGTGCGAGTTGAAGAAAAACGAGAGTTGCGGCGCAAATTCATCAATATCGAGTCCGCGCTCGATTGTGTCTTCGACGTAGGCGAAGCCATCGGAAAGCGTAAAGGCGAGTTCTTGGATGGCTGTGGAACCGGCCTCGCGGATGTGATAACCAGAAATCGATACGGGATTGATTTTCGGGGTTTCCTCGACCGCGAACTCGATAGTATCTGTCACGAGGTCGAGTGACGGTTCGGGGGGGATGACCCACTCCTTCTGAGCGATGAACTCCTTGAGCATATCGTTCTGCATGGTTCCCCGAAGCTTTTCGCGCGATACGCCCCGCTGGTCCGCGAGCGCGACGTACATCGCAAAAATCACTGGCGCGCTCGGATTGATAGTGAAGGAAGTCGAAACCTCCGTCAAGTCGATACCATCAAAGAGGATTTCCATGTCCCGGAGCGTATCGACCGCGACACCCTCCTTTCCGACTTCGCCGTCTGCCATCGCGTCGTCCGAATCGATGCCCATCAGCGATGGCATATCGAACGCCGTCGAGAGTCCGGTCTGGCCCTCTCGGGTGAGATAGCGAAAGCGCTCGTTGGTCTCTTCTGCGGTTCCGAATCCCGCGAACTGGCGCATCGTCCACGTCCGCCCGCGGTACATCGTCGGATACACCCCCCGAGTGTAGGGTTCTTCACCCGGAAACCCCAAATCCTCCTCGTAGTCGGTGTCGGCGACGTCGGCGGGCGTGTACAGCCTATCGACTTCGAGGTTCGAGACAGTAGCGAATCGGTCCTGTCGCTCGCCGTGCTTGTCGAGAACGGGGTCGAGCGTTTCTTCGCTCCAGCGGTCTTTGCCTTCCCTGATTGCTTCGAGGTCATCCTCGTCGTACATATCCAGGATTTTTGTCGGCGTCGTCAATGAAGGTTCCGGGCCGCTGGCGACAGTCACTCGTGATTCTGGAATCGCTCGATGGTTTCGACCAGCGGGTGGTGGGCGTAATCCACCACTGAGATGTCCTCGATGGAGGTGAGACCTTCGTTGCGCGCGGTTTCTGCCATGCCGAGTTCGACCGTCTCGTCGATACAAATCACGTAGGCATCCATTTCACTGATTCCCGACTGGGCGGCGGCTTTCACCCGGTGGTGGCCGTCGGCAAGCAGGAGTTTCTCGCCGCCGTTGTCGATGACCACCAAGGGTTCTGCGAGACCGCGTTCGAGTTCGTAGCTCCGGCCTTCGAGTTCGTCGGCATAGACCTTTGATTGGGTGGGCGTCAAATCGGAGAGCGAAACCCGTCGGCGTTCCTCCGTGGCTTCGACCTCGTGGATGTTTTCGAGCGTGCGCGAGAGCTTTTCGACCTTGCCGGGTGTTGCGCGTTCGATTTGGCTGCGGACCACGTCGGTGTTCGAGATGATTCCCACGAGATTGCTGGCATCATCGACTACTGGAAGTTTCTGGATGCCGGAGCGCAGGATGACGCGCGCGGCATCGCTGAGCGCCATCTCGGGATGAGCGACCACGAGTTCGTCCGACATCACCGTAAAGACGAGTGCCTCTTCGTCTGCAAGCAGGAGGTCGCGGGCGGTGACGAAGCCCTCACACCGCCGGCCCTCACACACCGGAAAGCCGCTGTGTTCTTCGCTTTCTGCGACCTGCCGGGCGACCGACGCCACCGTGTCGTCCGGCGAAACGGTGACGACTTCGCGGGTCATGTAGTCTTTGACCCGTGGCTTTGCGCTCTCTGCGGCCATTACTAAGCGCTCGGTAGCGGCGGCCAAAAACCCCTCGTTCACCTCGGTTCAACCCCAGAGGAATCGTCTCCCTCCCCTGTGTCGCTCGTTTCACCCGCGTCATCCGACTCGTACGCACTGCTCGTCTCGTCCATGGGAGAGAGCGCGTGCGCCTCTTGTGCAGCCGGACGTGCGTCGAGCGCCTCGAAAAAGCGCTCCGTGATGACGTCGTGAACGATATCCGATAGTTCATTCTCGTCGCTCTCGCCGAGTAGCCCCAACGAGATTTGTGCGCCGGCCATGTCGGCGTGGCCGCCCGCGCTGCCGATTTGGTCGAAGGCATCCCTGAGTGTTTCGCCGAGGTCTATCTTCGCGCCGCGCGTGCGCCCCGAACAGTATACTGTCCCTTCGATGATGCCGTACACCAGTGTGGTCCGCACGCCTTCGATATCGAGCAACTGGTCGGCTGCCTGTGCGAGCGCGTCGCGTTCGTGAAGGTCCTCGATATAGCTCAGGAGCACCGAATCACGGACCTCGCGGTTTTTTATCGCCCGCGCCATCGTTTCGAGAGTTTCTGCGCTCATACTCGGCGTCTCGACTTGTTCGAGGATGGCCTCGTCCACATAGGGGAGGAGAAACGCCGCGGCCTCGAAATCAACAGTCGAAACCTCGCGTTTGAAGTCCTTGGTGTCGATGCGAATCCCATAGAGCAGGGCGGTCGCAACGGTTTCATCCACCTCGATTCCCAGTCTGCGGAGGTACTCCACGAGTAAGGTGCTCGTCGCGCCGACATCGCTTCTGAGGTCCACAAAGCGCGCTTCGACCGGCGCGCGCGGCGGATGATGGTCGATGAGCACATCAACTGGAGTGTCCTCTGGAAGTTGGTCGTTGACGCCCGGTCGGGAGTGGTCGACGAGCGCGAGTCCCCCGTATTCATCGATATCCCCCGCTTCGAGTTCGCGCATATCGAGGTCGAGTAAGTTGACCATCGCGCGGTTTTGCTGGTGGGTGATATTGCCGAAATAGCAGATATCGGTCTCACAGCCGGCGAAATTGGCGATTTTACAGAGGGCAAGCGCACTCGCAATCGCGTCGGGGTCTGGGTTGTCGTGGGTGACGACCGCGAGCGGAGCCTCGATGGTGCGGAGGACGCGCCACAGCCGGCGCGGACGCATACTCTCCTCGCCGATGCGAGAGAGCAGGTCCGCCGCGGCGGTTGCTGCCGATTCGACCACGCGGTCTGCAATCGTCTCTAACTCCATGCGGAGTTCGTCCGTGGGTTCTTTGCCCATGTAGGCGAAGACGAACGCCTCGGGATAGGTCTCGCGCGCGAGTGTCGCCGCCGCCCGGTTGACCGATGGGTCGTCGCTCGCAAGGATGACGACATCGATAGGATGGTCCACGTAGTCGAGGCTCGCCGGGTCGGTCGGGTCGGCCCGCCGGGCTTCGATGCGCCCGCTGCGAAGGGTTTCGATGCGGTGTTCGTCCGCACAGAGCACCAATACATCTCCCGGCATATCGCCGAGCGAGCTAACGAGCGTGCGCCCGACCGACCCACATCCCAGCACGAGCCGCGAAAGCATACGGACGAATGGTGCACACGGGCTGTAAAGAGTCCTCCGCCCTCGTTCTTTTGAACCGCCAGCCACAACAAACTCACAACGAGCAATCAGGTTGATGGTCGTCACTCGTCTGTTGGAGAAACATGACGTTTACGCGCCCAACGGCATCGAAATCGCGGAGTTGATAGACGAGTTCACGAATCCGGGCGGCATTTCCGTTACAAAAAACCGTTTCGAGACACCACTCCCCGTGGTGGAGATGGTGGGTCGTTCGAATGACGTCCTCGAACTCGTGTTGGACCCTGTGTAACTCGCCGATGACGAGGGTGTACTCGTAATCGAACGCGACCGCTGCGACGGCATCGTCTGCGATTTCTTCCAAGCGAGTATGCCGTTCGATATACTCGTACATTGCTTCACGAACGGCCCGCGACCGTGATTCTAACCCTTCTTCCTTCCACGTCTCGTCGAAGGACTGGAGGACTTCCCGTGGACTGTTCACACTCGTTCGCATCGGTCTCATTCACACGGTAACACACTTAGCTACTCGTTATTACGAACCCCCCGATTTGGTCATAATAACCCCTAAACGTCGAAATCCCCTCTTTATACCATCGATGCTTCATTCGGACGGGTTCGGACTCTTGGTCGGGGCCGTTGCACTCGGTGCGGTTCACGGTATCGAACCCGGTCACGGCTGGCCGGTGGCTGCTGCCTACGCAATCGACCAGACCAACAAGTGGTTGTACGGGTTTGCGGCGAGTTTCATCCTCGGCGTTGGCCACCTCATCAGCAGTATCGCAATGGTCGCCGTGTTCTTCTATGCGAAATCCTATTTCAGCCTCACACAGGTAAACCAACCACTCACACTCCCAATAGCGGGCGGGATTCAGATCGGTGGACCAGTCAGCCTCATCGCCGGTGTGCTCCTCATCGGTCTCGGTATTCGAGAATACCGTGGCCATTCACACGAAGATATGTCCCACGATACAGAGCATACCGACGACCACAACGCCCATGCCCACAACCACGATGACGATTCACACCGCCATGACGACCACGAAAACGGGGGATTTTTCGCTCGAATCAAACGATTCGTTCCGTTCGTCGGTGGTCACTCCCACTCCCATTCACACACTCATGAGAATACTACTGAAGCGGCCAATCGTAGTCTGCTCGGCATCGCGTGGTTCGCGTTCGTGCTCGGATTCGCCCACGAAGAGGAGTTCGAAATCATCGGCCTGTGCGCCGGGTCAACACACTGCCTCGAACTCATGAGCGCATACGCACTCACGGTTTTGTTTGGAATCGTGAGTCTGACACTGCTGTTGGTCGCTGGCTATCAGAAATACGAAACGAAAATCGAGCAGTATACGCCGTATCTTCCGGCGTTCTCCGCTGCGGTACTCGTCGTTATCGGCATCGGATTCATCACTGGACTGTTCTGAGTAGATTTGAGAAGTGCAAAACTCGGCTCGATAGCCGCCGGGTTTCAAAGCCTTTGTAATGGCTGCCCGCGCAGAAGGGATATGACAGAAACCGTCGTCGTTCTCGGCGCTGGCTACGCCGGAGCAGGCGCAATCATGAGCCTCGAAGCTGCCCTCGATGACGAGGCTGACATCACCTGGATTTCTGAATACGACTACCATCTCGTGCTTCACGAATCCCATCGGTGTATCCGCGACCCGAGCGTCAGGGACAACGTCACGATTCCCGTCGACGAAATCAAATCGCCCTCGACGCGCTTCATTCAGGGCCGGGTGGCGGACCTCGACTGCGATTCTCGAACTATCGAACTCGAAGACGGTTCGACAGTCGACTACGACTACGCGCTGGTTACACTCGGCTCCCAGACTGCCTATTACGGTATCGACGGCCTACAGGAGAACTCGCTCACGCTCAAGAGCCTCGACGACGCACTCGACATCCACGATGCCGTGAGAGAGGCCGCCCGGAACGCCGCAGAAGACGACCCGGCGAAGGTCGTCATCGGCGGCGCAGGGCTATCGGGGATTCAAAGTGCCGGCGAGGTCGCCGAATTCCGGGATATGCACCACGCACCCATTGAGATTACGCTCGTCGAAGCCTTAGAGGACGTTCTACCGGGCAACGACCCCGAGTTCCAGGGCGCGCTCAGAAAGCGCTTACAGGAGCGCGACATCGAGATTTCGACCGACGACCCCATCACGGAGGCCGACGAAGACGAAATTCACTTCGAGTCGGGTGACTCACTCGCCCATGATGTATTCGTCTGGACCGGCGGTATCACTGGTCGGGACGCGCTGGCAAACGCCGGCGTCGAAAAGGAACACAACCGAGTCAATGCAGAGGCGACTTTCGAGACCAGCGACGACCGCGTGTTCGCGCTCGGGGATTCGGCCATCGTGGAACAGCCGGATGGTCCGTGCCCACCCACCGCACAGGCCGCGTGGCAGGCCGCAGCAGTCGCCGGCGGAAACGTCGCGCGCGCGCTCCACGGCCAACCACTCGATAGTTGGACCCACGAGGACAAGGGCACGCTCGTCTCAGTCGGTGAGAAAGCCGTCGCCCACGACGTCATCGGGATTCCCATCAACACCTTCGGTGGGCCGGCAGCAAAAGTCATCAAGAAAGCCATCGCCGCGCGCTGGATTCGGGATGTTACTGGGTCGGTCCGTGCGGCGCGCGCATGGCCGGATATGTAGACGCACCTCCACCTTTTTTCGTCGTTCGAAAGGCCCTTCGCACCGCGCGCTCGTTCGCGGGACAACTGCTACGACCCGATGTGAATATTCTCTGCGTTATCCGACCTGCACTGTTTCTTCGAGGACCATATTGCTGTTCTGGTCGGTTTCGGTGAAGTTTTCGAGGTCATCGAGCGCCCACTGCATCGCTTCTGACTCCATTGCTTCGTCGATGTCCTCTGGAGTATCGAAGTACAGCTCCGCGATACCGTCGTACTCGCTGTTGTCTGGGTCGAGCGCGACCGCGGTGGTGTAGCGATTCATATGCGGAATGTCGCCCGCGCGCGGGGCGTGGTCTTCGTACCAATGGTCTCTGAACTCCTCGATGCTCATTCCGTCCTTGCGCACCAGATTCACGACGAGTTTTGGCATGGCGAACGGTGTGTGGGTTGTTGCCCGCTGACTTAACTGTTCGGGAGCGATTCACTACCGCCGCTCAACGCACTGTCATGGCCTACCCAGCAGTCAGTGATTGTTATTCGGAATGTACGAATACGAACCGAATTGTTCTTGTGTTGGAAGGCATTCACGGCCGATATTGTGGACTATCGCCGGTCTGAAGACCAAGAGCACCCGCGCTCGTATCGTTCGTCGGTGAACAGCGGAACATTTCAGGTCTCGCTGTCTCGTGGAATCTCATTCGGAAATCAGCACTCTCGTATGAAACGACAGCTATGAACCTCTGGTATGACTTCGGCTTGGAGGACGCAG
>DASSKS010000406.1:0-8907 GCA_035690245.1 Halococcus sp.
CGAATGTGGATGGAGCGCCGCCCAGTACTCGCGCGCCCACTCGGTGATTCGTTCTTTTTCGGCTGGGTCCGGGTCGACGCCCACGATGACCATCGACCAGTTGGCGTCGCGCTTGTTCCACGCGGTCTCCTCTGCGTCAACGTCGTGGACAGCCCCGTTGATGGGATAGAGATGCATACAGGACTGCGGCGTTGGCACCTCCGCAAAGCGCAGGTGTTCTGTGATGGCGTCGTTGGTCAGTTCGTCCACGTAGTTGCCCTTCCAGTACCACTGGTCGCCCGGCGGGTAGAGCGCGTCGAACATCCCTTGAAGCATCGGGTAGGGCATCGGCCCGACGAACTCGAACAGCGGTTCTGCGACCTCACGGGCCGGCCCGAGCACGGCGTCGGTTTCGTCTGCCGGTCCCAGATAGCACCACAGCAGTCCACAGACCTTCTCGCCGTGGAGTTCTGCGGGGAAGGGTTCGGCTGACGGTACTTCGGCAACCAGATAGAAGGCGTAGACGTCCTCCGGTGCGTCGGGGAGCCACTCGCGGTACCACCTCATGGTGGTTTCTAACTCCTCGATGGGCCAGAACAGCGGTCCCGCGACCACCATGTCCACCGGATGCAACTGGAACTCGAAGGAGGTGACGACGCCGAAGTTGCCGCCACCACCACGAAGCGCCCAGAACAAATCCGCGTTCTCGTCCTCGCTCGCGTGGACGAGGCTCCCGTCGGCCAGCACGACATCCGCGCCAAGCAGGTTGTCGATAGTCAGCCCGTATTTGCGGGTCAAGTAACCATGACCGCCGCCGAGGGTCAGGCCGCCGACGCCGGTCGTGGAGATAACCCCACTTACTGTCGCCAGCCCGAAGGCGTTGGTGGCGTGGTCCACATCGCCCCACGTACAGCCGGGTTCGACGCGCGCGGTTCTCGCGTCGGCGTCGACGTGGATGCCTTTCATAGAGGACAAATCGATGACCAGTCCGTCGTCCACGAGCGCCAAGCCCGGACCGTTGTGGCCGCCGCTGCGGATTGCGGTGTCGAGGTCGTTTTCGCGGGCGAATCGCACTGCTGCCATCACGTCCGCGACGTTCGCACACCGGGCGATGAGTCCGGGACGTTTGTCTATCATCGCGTTGTAAATCGTGCGCGCGTCGTCGTAGCCCGCCGTGTCCGGACCGATGACTTCCCCCCGAAAGCCCGCGCCGAACTCGTTCACTGCCGTTTCGTCTAGTGGTTTGGTTTCTGCTGCCATGTTATCCTTCCATCTTACCCGCCATGTGCTCGAAGACCGCTCCGTGGTCGTCCTGTGGGCTGAACAGAACGAACTCCGTGTCCTCCTCGACCCAGAGCGTGTGTCCCGGCGGCCAGTAGAAGTGGTCTCCTGCCTCGTCTACTTCTTCAGTCCCGTCGCTGTAGCGGAGGTTGACCGCACCATCCAACACGTAGCCCCAGTGGGGGCACTGGCACATATCGTCCGCTAAGCCTTCGAGCAGCGGCGTGATGTCCGTCCCGGCGGCGAACTGCACGTGTTCTGTGGCCAGTTCGCCGTAGTCGGTCGCCGCCCCGAAGTCCGTCTGTTGTTGTACCACGGCCGCGTCCGTCTCCATCACGACCGGAATGTCTTTGCTTGCTGTCTGCATCGTTGTCCTCCCTGCGCGAGTCAATACGCGCCGCGAGAAAATATAGTCACCTAGTGAAATAATCTATTAGATTTATGAAATTATGCCGGATGGTCTCGGTGCGGGAGAGGTATCCCGAACGAGTGCCGGCGTATCGGTCACGCGGGAATCGGCACCGAATCGAGGGGTTCGGCCCGCTCGCGGTAGGATTCGAACGTCTCTTCGGCCCACAAAACGACCGTTTCGTTTTCTGACTCTATCAGCGCAACGGGCGCACCCCGTTCGTCGTCGATACCGAAAAAGACGATGCCGTCGTTGATGCCGATGATTTGGGGGATTTCACCGTCGTAGACGAACACCCTCGTCCGGTCGGCGTCGAGGATAGCCTCGAACTGTGGTCTGCGCGACGGCACAGCCACCGCCTCGATGGCACCCGCCGTAATCACGAGTTCGTACCGTTGGACACCGTTCGTCACCGCCTCCCAGTACGGGACGAAACAGGGTTCGGGGAGCGAATGCGTGAGCACTCGTGACCGCGCGGCGGAACGGAACAGTTCGCCCGCGCGTTTCATCGGAGCGAGCGGGTCGCTCTGGGTTCCGAGGGTGACGGTCGCGTCGGCGAAGCAGCGGAGGTCAATATCCATCTTCTCGACAGGAAGCCACCGCATCACATCGCGGAGTGTTCGTCCTGTCTCCATTCGGTCGAGTAAGTCGATGAATCCCGCCGTGACGAACGCACCCAACTGCGTCAGTTCGTACCGGTGGCCGTTCTTGATGGTCCACTGCCGGGCTTCGAAGTCGCGCAGCAGGCGACAGACCGTGGGCGGCGACGCGCCGGTTACCACCCGGAGTTCCAGCCGACTATGCGGACGCTCGGCCAATGCACGGAGTGTGTCGAGGCGGTGGACCGAGCGCGCGATGAACTCGATGTCGGTGATCGGTGCGTTCCTGTCTGCGTCTTCGAACAGCGTGTTCATGTCTCATCACTCGTTCAACCTAGATAGTATACGTCCGAGGATACATACTTTATCTATTGTTTATGTAATGAATCTACATACTCCTACCGTGGCGGTCGCTGGTCGTTAGTTCTCGTATCGTCCGTTCGACGCGATTCGGTCTCGGAGGGAGAACGAACGGAACGCAGACCGATACCGAAACCACCGCACTCAGGGGAGATCGCTCCTCCGGGGTGGCTACTCCCAGTTGTGGAGTGCGTCGCGGAAGATATCGTACACATCGTCGGTGGTCACCGGTCTGGGATTCGTCCGCAGCAGTCGGTCTTGGGTTGCAGTCGTCTGTTCTGCGAGCCAGTCGAGGTCGTCTTCGGTGATGCCCGCGAGGTCGGTCAGTCCACTCGGAAGCACACCCAAATCGCGCTGGAGGCGGATATACTCGGCTTTGGCCTCGTCTGCCGCCTCGTGGGCGCTCATTCCGGTAGTGTCGGCCCCGAGCATCTCGGCGAGGCGCGCAAAGCGTTTCGGGTCGCTCGCGGCGTTGTAGCCCAACGTGCTCGCGGGCGTGAGCACCGCGATGGTCTCGCCATGAAAGGTGTGATAGCGATTTCCGACCGGATATGCCATCGCGTGACACAAAGACGCCCCGGCGGTGAGACCTGCAATCGCGCCGAACAACGCTCCTTGCAGCATGGCTGACCGGGCCTCGATATCGTCGCCGTTGTTCACCGCTCTGCGGACGTTCGAGGAAAGGAGGGAAATAGCCGCCTCCGAGAACTGCTCGGTGACGGGCGTGCGACCGGCATACGTGGGTCGTGCGGACGGGTCGCTCGCGCGCAGGAGACTGTCGAACTCATGAGTGGTATAACCCTCGATGGCGTGGCCGAGCGCGTCCATCGCGGTTCGGGCGGTGATGTCTGGAGGGAGTGTCGTCGTAAAGGTGGGGTCCAACACGGCGGCATCGGCGCGGACGTGATTACTGGAGATTCCCTCCTTGATTTCTTGCTCCTCGACCGAGAGAATCGCCACCGGCGAGGTTTCGGCTCCCGTCCCGGCGGTGGTGGGCATGAGTACGAGCGGCGCACCCGACTCGGTGAGCGCTTCGCCTTCGCCTGTGGGTTCTGCGATGTAATCGAGCGGTTCGCCGCCGTTTTCGATGATTGCTCGGGTCGCCTTCGCGGTGTCCATACAGCTCCCGCCGCCGAATCCCACGTAGAAGTCATAGCCGTCTTCGCCCTGTTCGTCGCGGACAAAGGAGAGACAGTCTGAGATGGCTTCGAGCGAGGGTTCGCGTTCGCTCTCGTCATAGACATCGACGTTGAATCCGGCGTCGTCTAGGTGCTCGCGGATGCGTTCTGGATGGCCGATATCGGAAAGGTTCTCGTCGGTAACGACGAGTCCGTGTGCGTCCTCCTCCACCCCGAGGTCGTGAAACTGAAAGCCGAGTTCGTCGACGGCACCCCGACCGAAACGGATTTCTGGCATCTGGAGGTTCCAGACCGTCTCTGGTTCCAAACTGTGTTCTGGAGCCGAAACCGAGCGCTCGTAGCTCACTGGCCCCACCCGTCTTTGATTTGCTCGAACTGTTCCGGGTCGTGGCCGTAGACGATTTCTGCGTCGTGTTTGCGTTCGAGTTCCTTGAGGAGTTTTAAACTACGGAACCAGTGGCGGTGGCTCCAGAGCAATCCCGCTCCCAGCGGAATCTCGTCGTCGTAGTTCTCCGATTGGTAGATTTCGTCGCCCGCGAGAACCACAGTTTCATCGTCGAGATGAACCATCGTTCCGGTCATTCCGGGGGTATGGCCGGGTAGACGGATGAATTCGACATCTTCGAAGTGTGTCTCGCGCTCGCGGTGGAGTACCTGCCAATTGAGGTCGTGGTCGAAATCGCCAAGGACGTAGGCCGTGCTGCCCTCGTCGGATTTCGCGCTGTAGTAGGCGAATTTGAGTTCCTCCTCGTGGACGAATATTGGTGTATCCGTCCCATCGAAGAACTCCAGCCCGCCCGCGTGGTCTAAGTGCAGGTGACTTTGGAACACGCAGTCGATTTCATCGATTGAGTAGCCAGCCTCCTCCAAATCGTCGTCGAGGCGGTGTTCGTGGGCGTCTTTGGGATAGAAGGCTTGGACGAGACCTTCGGGCCAGTGGCCGTTGTTCGCGTCGTGGTGTGAGCCGGTGTCCCAGAGAATCGTTCCCTCGGGATGGTCGATGACGAAATTCGGCACTGGTATCGCAACGTAGTCGGTGTCTGGATTCGGGTTGTCATGAGAGCCGAGCGTGTTGCCCTCGACCAGATAATTCAGGTCGGTTTCCAATACTCCCCGGTCGATGACCTCGATGGTAGCGTCTACCATACCTCCACCATACACGGCAATCCCCATTACTGTTTGCCCCGACTCGAAGGACGCACCCGAATCTTCAAATCGGAAGCCGGTAAACGGACTCCCATGAACGTAAGCGTCGTCGGCAGCGGCTACGTCGGAACCACCGTCGCCGCCTGTCTCGCAGACCTCGGACACCGCGTGACCGCCATCGACATCGACGAGGAACTCGTCGCGGCCGTAAACGCCGGCGAGACGCCGATACACGAACCCGGATTAGGAGAACTCCTCGAAACCCACGCCGGCGAGCGGCTTCGTGCGACCACCGACCACGCCGCCCTCCGCGAAACCAACATAACTATCCTCGCCATGCAGACTCCCTCCAGAAAGGATGGCAGCATCGACCTCTCGGTTCTCGAAGCCGGAACCCGCGACGTTGGCGAAGCACTCAGTATGAAAGACGGCTATCACCTCGTCGTCGTCAAGAGTACGGTGATTCCGGGGATGATCGAAGAGCGACTCGAACCGCTCTTAGCAGACGCTTCCGGCAAACAGGCGGGCGAGGGGTTCGACATCGCGGTCAACCCCGAATTTCAAAGCCAGGGGTCTGCGGTCGCAGATTTCATGCAACCAGACAAACTCGTTTTCGGAACCAGTGCGGAGCAACGTCAGCGGAAATCTTTGATTTCCGCGAGCCCGGAAACGCGAAGCGTTTCCGAGGACTCCGCAGACAGGTCGAGCGGGCAACGCCCGCGAGACGAGCAAGCGCTTTCGATGCTTCACGAACTGTACGAGCCGTTGATTGGCGCAAACGACGGGGTGTCTGTTGTCGAGACGGGTAGGCGCGAGGCGGCGATGGTGAAATACGCCAACAACGTCTTTCTCGCGGGGAAAGTGAGTCTCATCAACGAACTCGGAAACATCTGTAAGGAATTCAACGTGGATTCCTACGACGTGGCGAACGCCATCGGACTGGACGAGCGAATCAGCGCACAGTTCCTCCGCTCGGGAATCGGGTGGGGCGGGTCGTGTTTTCCGAAAGACACCGACGCGCTCCGGGCGGCGGCACGTTCTGTGGGCTACGAACCCGAACTACTCGATGCCGTCGTCGCGGTCAACGACGGCCAGCCCCGGCGGATGCTCGATTTGCTCGAACGCCATACTGACATCGAAAACGAGCACATTGCCGTGCTCGGACTCGCGTTCAAACCCGGAACCGACGACATCCGCGGGTCGCGCGCGACGCTCGTCATCGAGGGATTGGTAGAGCGTGGTGCAGACGTGGTGGCCTACGACCCGGTTGCCGCCGAGGCGATGGCAGAACTATTCCCCGACATCGAATACATGGACTCGGCGGCGAGCGCACTCGAAAACGCCCACGGCGCGCTCTTCGTCACCGACTGGGACGAGTTCGCAGCACTCGATGGGGAGTTCGAAACGATGGAAAAGCAAGTCGTAATCGATGGCCGACGAGTCGTCGAACCCCGTGTGGGGATGACCTACGAAGGATTGACGTGGTAAGCGGAGCCTGTTCGTCTTCACTCCGTGCTGTGGCGGCCGTGACGGCTATCATCTAAAATAACAGAAGATATTTATCAGTACAAATCAATCCGACCGTATGGTTCGTTCGCTGCTCAATAGTTCGTTGCTCCAACGGAGTGAGGGGCTTCGATTCGTGTTTTTGGTTCTCGGTATGTGTATCTTGCTCGCAAGCGTCGTGATGTGGGTTGGGTTGGCCGATTTCGACTATCATTTCAGCTATGGACACGAACTCGATTCTCCGTCGTTTGTTCAAAAAACACACGCGACTCCCTACGAGCAGTTAGATGGGACGAAAAAACACATCGTTGACGCGGCGTTCGACGGACGGAGTTTCACGTTCGAAGATGATACGAAAGACCTCCCAGAGATTGTGAACAAAAACGGGGTGTACTACAAATTCGCCTCGAATCGGGCCATCGATTGGACGAACCCGAATACGTTCGGGCCGACGGTGTTCGGTTTCGTCGGTCTCTGGCTCGTCCTCGAAGCGATTCAACACGAGCGAAAATCGCTCGGACCGCGCGGCATCTGAGCGGATAGAACGGTCTACAAGCCTGTTTTCACGGCTTGAATCCGTTATCGAATCCATACTTCGCCTACCGAATGACACCGCGTCAAATCGTTCGCTACTATCGGGAAAATCGAAGGCGACTCACTCCTCGATTGATGCCGCCGGTTCCGTATCGCTCGTGTTCGTTGGCTCATCGTGGAGGTGACACGCCGCCGGGTGACCCGCCTCGGTCTCGCGGAGTTCTGGGTGGTCGCGTTCACAGACCGTTTCGAACTCCGTTGCGAGCAGTTCGTGTGCCGACTCGCCGTTCCCATCCACGAGCGACGTGAGCGCCTCGTCGAGTACGTCTTCGGCACTCGAATCGGAGAGCGTGTCGGGAATGTCGTATTCCGCCCGCACCGCAGCCTTCAGTTCGGCGTCTGAGAGCGATGAACCATCCTCGCCGCGTTCGATGCCGGCGGCGTCACCGAACGCATCGAGGTCGATGCCCTGCCGGAGATGAACCCGGAAATTCAACACTGCCCGCCAATTTTCCTGTTCGAAGTCATACCCCTCGGGCTGGATGACCTCCGGGCAGCGCGTGTGGAAGCGACACCCTGAAGGCGGATTCGACGGGTTCGGCACGTCGCCGGTGAGCGTGGCGCGCGCTCCGCGCTGATGCGGGTCGGGCGTTGGAATCGATGCGAGTAGCGCGCGTGTGTAGGGGTGTTGTGGGTCGGAAAACAACGTCTCCGTGTCTGCCATCTCCACGATTTCGCCGAGATACATCACCGCAACGCGGTCACAGACCTCCCGGACCACGCTCATGTCGTGGCTAATCAGGAGAATCGAGACGCCGAACTCGCGTTGAATCTCGTCTATCAGCGTGAGTACCTCCGCTTGAACGCTCACGTCGAGTGCCGACACCGGTTCGTCGGCGACGATCAGGTTCGGGTTGACGACGAGCGCGCGTGCGAGTGCGATGCGTTGTTTCTGTCCGCCGCTGAACTCGTGAGGATAGCGGTCCACGTCGCCCGCATCGAGACCGACGCGCTCTAAGAGGTCTTGGGCAATCGCTCGGCGGTGTTCTCGCGGGCCGATGCCGTGAATACGCAGCGGTTCAGCGACTGATTCACCGACGCTCATTCGCGGGTCGAAACTCGAATCCGGGTTCTGGAATATCATCTGTGCCCGGCGTCGAAACCGCTTCAGCGCCGTTCCATCATATTCGGTGATGTCCTCGCCGTCGAACAGTATCTCGCCAGCGGTCGGTTCCTCGATGCGCAACAGCGATGTCGCGGTGGTCGATTTGCCACAGCCCGATTCGCCCACGAGTCCGAGGGTTTCGCCGGGACGGATGTCGAAGGAGATGCCATCGACCGCCTTCACACGCCCGACTTCGCGTTTCATGACCCCTTCGGTTATCGGATAGTGTTTTTTCAGGCCGCGTACCTCCATAATCGACCTGCTAGCCACACCGTTTCGCCCCGCCTGCGGTTGGTGTTCACTCATCGTATCCACTTCCATCGGCGCGCGCCTCGCGGTCAGTGTTCGCACGCTGTTGGTCGAGTGTACTGGCGTCGTATTCGGGTCCGTAGTAGAGACAGGACGCCCGGTGTGTGTTCGCGCCATCGACGCTGTAGAGGTTCGGTTGGTCGGCGACCGCACAGTCCTCGATGGCGTGTGGACAGCGCGGATTGAACCGACAGCCATCGGGCGGGTCGGTCGGGTCCGGCAACGAGCCACCGATGGCCTGCATCTCGCCACCCCGACCGGGCAGACACGAGAGCAGCGCGTGCGTGTACGGGTGGGCTGGTTCGTCGAATAGCTCGAAGACATCTCCTGTTTCCATCACCTTCCCCGCGTACATCACGAGTACCCGGTCAGCTATCTCTGCGACCACCGCGAGGTCGTGGGTGACGAAGATAATACTCATATTGAACTCCTCCTGTAGTTCGGAGAGCAGTTCGAGAATCTGTGCCTCGACACTCACAT
>DASSKS010000407.1:0-2000 GCA_035690245.1 Halococcus sp.
CCTCGGTGCGCCCGCGATGCGCGTCGATGCACCCGACGAAGGCAATATGCACACGTTCGAACTCGTCGGCACAGAGGACCAAAAAGACGAGTGGCTCACTCCTCTCGTGACGGGCGAGATTCGTTCCGGCTTCTCGATGACCGAACCCGCTCCGGGAGGCGGGTCGGACCCGAAGATGCTCCAGACAACTGCCGAAAAACAGGGTGATGAATGGGTCATCGACGGCCACAAGTGGTGGACCACGCAGGGCAGTGAAGCCGATGTCCTACTGGTGATGGCTCGCACCGACCAAGAGGCCCACCCCTACGCTGGCTGTTCGATAATTCTCGTGCCCACTGACACGGAGGGAGTGAACATCGTGCGGGACATCCCCCATCTCGGCCAGAGCCTCATTCCCGAGAGCCACGCCGAAATTCGGTACGAGGGAGTGAGAGTCCCCGAAGAAAACCTCTTGGGCGAGGAGAATGCCGGCTTTCAGGTCGCCCAACAGCGCCTCGGACCTGCGAGATTGACCCACTGTATGCGGTTTTCGGGAATGGCCGACCGCGCGCTCTCGGTGGCGAAAGCCTACATGACAGAGCGCGAGGCGTTCGATTCGTCGCTGGCTGACAAACAGGCCCAGCGATTTGCGATTGCGGAGGCAGAAACCCGGTTGCACGCCGCACGGACGATGGTTCGGGATGGCGCAGAGAAAATCGCCGCGGGCGAGGAGGCGAGAGTCGAGGTCTCGATGAGCAAGGTCTTCGCTGCGCGCGTCGCCCAAGAGGCAATCGATTTGGCCATTCAGTGCTGTGGCGGGGCCGGCATCAGTCGAGATTTGCCGCTCGCTGACTTCTACGAGTCGGTGCGTGCCTTCCGTATCATCGACGGCGCTGACGAGGTCCACAAGCGAACTATCGCACGCGAGGCGTTCGAGGACACGAATCCAGCGGAACTCGAATCGCTTCCGCGCTTCGATTAGTCGTCTGTCGTCTCTCCACCGTCGGTCGTGACGGTCGCATCAGTTCCTGAAAATCGCTCCATGTCCCGTGTCGCTGCATTCCGTACTTCTACGACCGTGAACGTCTCGCCTTCGGGATGCAGATAGCTCACGACGACGATGGTAACGAGGGCAGCGGCGGTAGCGGCAACCGCTGATTCGAGCGGACCCTCGTGGAACAACGCGGGTTCTGAGAGCACGAACTGCCAGATGACGAAGACCACGCCACCGACGAGAAATCCCACTAACCCGGCCTCGCGTTTCGTTCTTTTCCAAAATAGTGTGAGAATTCCAGCGAACAGCACCGACATAATGCCCAATCCGATGCTCTCGACGGCGATGATGCTGATACCGCTGAGCGCGACGAGTGCGGCACCGAAGCCGAAAACCAAGATGACCAATCGTGTTATCCTAACGAGATGTGCCTCGGAGACGGCGTCGCTTCCGCCGCGAAACGGAAGATAGAGGTCGTTGACGAAGGTGGTCGCCCCCGCTAGTAAAAACGAGTCCGCAGAACTCATCACGCCCCCGACGGCGGCGGCGAGCAAAATCCCTGCGAACACGGGCGAGAGGGTGTGTTCGAGCGTCCACGCAAAGGCGAGTGCCGGCTTGATGGTTGCTCCCTGCGCATTGGCTATCATCCCGGCTATCGCCGTGAGTACCCCATAGCCGGTGATGACGACCCCCGAAAGAAAGATACCGATTTTGGCGATGCGGACGTTCTTTGCGGCCCACGTCCGCTGGAGCATATGCTGTTGTGCGCCCGCGACAGTGATATACAGAAAATACCAGCTGGCTATCTGGACGAGTCCGACGGCGAACCAGTTGGTGTGCGCGGGAGGGAGTTGACTCGTGACGGCACCGAGACCGCCGACATTCGAGAGCGCTACCGGAATCGCCACGACCATCCCCACGATGATGATAATACCGTGAAAGGTATCTGACCACGCGACGGAGTTCATTCCGCCCCAGACGGTGATAGCGATGAAAACAATAGTACTAATCCAGAAGCCGACCACCA
>DASSKS010000408.1:0-5045 GCA_035690245.1 Halococcus sp.
TATGCCGCGCCCACAGAAGCCATAACCCGCTATCACCACTGTTTTACCCGCCCACGAGAGGTTCGTCGTCATGGCGATAGCAGCCAAAGATGATTCTCCAGTTCCATGAACGTTGTCGAATAAGCGTTTCATCGGCGTGTCGTTGACGGCAAAGACGGGATAGCGAAGTTCGTCATCCGCATCCATCGCGCGCAGTCGGTGGACGCCAGTCGTGGTCTCCTCACAGCCACCCCGGATGGAGTCGATGAGATTCGGATGGCTCTCGTGGATGGCTGCAACCATATCCATCCCGTCATCCACAGTGATGGTGGGTTCGTGGGAGATGACCGCCTCGATGGCTTCGTAGTACTGTTCGTCATCGACGCCGCGCTCGGCATAGGAGGTAATCGACTCCTGTGCGTCGAGTGCTGCGCTCACGTCGTCGTGGGTCGAGAGCGGGTTACAGCCCGTGATGGCGACCTCTGCGCCGGCGGCGGCGAGCGTTTCGGTCAGTACGGCGGTCGTGGCTTCGACGTGCATCGCCATCCCAAGTCGTTCGCCAGCGAGCGGTCGTGTCTCCTCGAACTCCGCACGGAGGGCAGCGAGAATCGGCATATGTTCGCGCGCCCAGTCGATCTTCTGTCGGCCCGATTCGTGGGCCTTCTCTGGTTCGTCGAGGCGGTCTGCAATCGATGGGGTGTCAGTCATGTCCGTATCGAGCAGTAGCGCGCTCAAAACGCTACCGAAGCCGTCCGCTTTCTCGACGATTGGCTTTCAGTGACTCCGCTCTGTCTTCGAGTGCCGCGTCCGTCAAGATTTTATCCGAATGACTGTTCGTTTCACGGAACTGCGTGATACGATGACAGACAGAACGGACCCCGGCACGACTGGCTCACAGACCTCCCGTCGCCGGTTTCTCGGAACGGCTGTCGGGGGCGCAGTCGTGGGCGCGAGCAGCAGTGTGAGTTCAGACAGACGGTTCGACAGCAGTACAATAGAACTGTCACAGCACAGCGCGGTCATTCCACAGGGACCGACAATCGCGCTCGAACCCATCGCCGAGGGGTTTTCGATGCCGACCGATTTCGCGGTTCCACCCGGTAGTAGGAGAAAATTCATTCTCGACCGCACGGGAGAGGTCTATGTCGTCGGACCGGATGGCCTGCGCGAGGAGCCGTTTCTCGACGTGAGCGACCGGATGGCCGAAATCGACGGCGAACAGGGGTTGTTGGGTATCGCCTTCCATCCAGACTATCAGCAAAACAGGAAATTTTACCTTCGATACAGCGCGCCGCCGCGCGATGACACCCCGAAACCCTACTCACACGTTGAGGTGCTTGCTGAGTTCCGCGCGAGTGACGATGGCAGTCGGGGAAAACCCGATTCTGAACGAATCCTCTTGGAGGTGCGCGAACCCCAGAGCAATCACAACGCCGGTGCGGTCGCGTTCGGTCCAGATGGGTATTGCTACGTGCCCTTTGGTGACGGTGGCGGCGGGAATGACACCGGATTCGGCCACGCAGACGACTGGTACCACGAAAACGAAGGCGGCAACGGCCAGAACGTCTCGGCGAATTTCTTGGGAAGTCTGCTCCGCATCGATGTCGATAGTCGAGAAAACGACAAACCATACGGTATTCCCGACGACAACCCCTTGGTAGGGAAGCCCGGACTCGACGAGCAGTACGCATGGGGCTTTCGCAATCCGTGGCGGATGGGCTTCAGTAATGGAACACTGTTCGTCGCAGACGTTGGGCAAAATCTCTACGAGGAAGTGAATATCGTCGAAAAAGGCGGCAACTACGGCTGGAACGTCAGGGAAGGAACCCACTGTTTCGATGCCGAAAACCCGCTCGATTCCCCAAAGCACTGCCCTGTACGGACGCCATCGGATGTACGCGGCGGTGAACCGCTTCTCGACCCGATCATCGAGTACCCACACACCAAAAACGACCAGCCCATCGGCAGTGCGGTCATCGGCGGGTACGTCTCCGAGGGACAGGTCGATGCACTCGATGGGATGTATATCTTCGGCGATTACAGCGAAGGCGACGGCACCCCAACTGGTTCGTTGTTCGCTGCAACCCCCCTAAAAGAGGGGCTATGGCCGTTCGTCGAACTCGAAATCGAGGGCCGAGAGAACGGCGAATTGAACGCCTTGTTGCTCAGTATCGGTCGGGACAACGCGGGGGACCTCTATGTGCTGACGACCAACGACGAACTCGGCGGTGCGGTCCACAAACTCGTGCCGGCGCGCAAAAAGAATACAGCGAATAATGGAAATGAATCAACAGCAAATACGGACAGTACACAGACCGCTGGAAGCGAGAAACCGAGCAGCACGGAGGGTCCGGGGTTCGGCGTGCTTGCAGCACTGGCTGGTCTGGCAGGTGTCGCGTATTATCTCCTCTCGGGTCGTACTCGTTAGCGGGCGCGCTCTATGGCCGCCATTGCCCGCCGTTCGGCTTCCTCGCGCACGCGGTCTACGTCAAGTGTCAACACCTCACGGTCGCGCATGAGTACCTGTCCATCACACACTGTGTGGCGCACGTCCGCACCGGAGACCGCGTAGGCGAGGTGACTCACGAGATCGTGATGCGGCGTGAGATGCGCTGCATCCATGTCGAGCACGGCGAAATCGGCGTTCGCTCCTTCCACGATTCGCCCGGAATCGAAGCCGAGTACCGCAGCACTCCCCACCGTGGCCATCTCCACCGCCGCCGCTGCGTCCACGGCGCTCGCGTCCTCGGCTTCGAGTTTTCCCACCATCGCCGCGTCACGCATCTCATCGAACATCGAGAGGTCGTTGTTCGAGGCCGCCCCGTCAGTACCTAACCCTACTGTGACTCCCGCATCGAGCAGTTCCTGTACGGGCGCGATACCGCTGGCGAGTTTCATGTTCGAGGCCGGACAGTGGACGACGCCTGTACCTGTGTCTGCGAGCAGCGCGATTTCCTCGGTATCGAGGTGAGTACCATGGGCGATGAAATCATTGGAGGAGAGTAGTCCGTGGTCTGTCGCATATTCGAGCGGGCGTTTTCCGTGTTCTTCGATGATTGGCTCGACCTCTCCGGTGGTTTCGTTCGCGTGGAAGTGAATCGGGACGCCCATTTCGCGTGCTTGTGGAGCGAACTCATCGAGTCCAGCACTATCGACAGTGGTGAGGCTGTGAGGCATGAACGCCGTCGAAACTCGCCCGCCTGCCGCGCCATCGAATTCGCGGGCCACGGTGAGACTCTCCTCGAAATCCGCGCGGGCGTCCTCTCTGTCTTTGCCGGCAGTGACGACGGCGTGGCCGACCCGCGCGCGCAGACCAGCCTGTTCGATGGCGGCGACGATTTCGGGCACATGGTAGTACATATCACAGAATCCTATTGTGCCCGATTCTATCATTTCTACCATGCCGAGTTCGGCTCCCGCGCGGATGTCTTCGGGTTCGAGAACGTCCTCGACCGGCCAGATGTCCTCACGGAGCCAGTCGTAGAGGGGTTTGTCGTCGGCATATCCCCGAAGAAGCGTCATCGAAACGTGGGTATGGGCGTTCACGAGTCCCGGTATCACGAACTTTCCAGTGGCGTCGAGCGATTCGTCACCAGTAGGGGTATCGCCGACGGACAGAATCTCGCCCGAGTCTTGGTCTGTGAGTATATCTGCGCGTTCGACAGTCATATCCGGCCTGAGAACCTGTCCGCCGACGATTTCGAGTGTCGTCATACCAGGAGTTTTGCACCCGTCTGTGTCAATCTACGGGTTTTCGTCCTTCGAGTCGGTGACATCCGCATCGGCTGGTGAAACTGCCCTGAACTCGTGGACGAACCCATCGAGCGCGTCTGGGTCGTCGTGGCCGGGCAGTGGTTCCTCGTGGGTGCGACACTGTCCGTCAACACCGAGTGTTTCGCAAACGTGGTCTGCGACGGCTTCGGCCATCTGTCGGTGGGTAGTGAGCTTGCCGCCGACGATGCTGGTGAATCCATCTCTATCGTCCTGTGCGTGGTCGAGCAGGAAGAACCCCCGCGAAATCGAGCGCGCGTCGTCGCGTTCGTCTTCATCGGGCGCATAGAGCGGTCTGACGCCCCAGTAGGTCCGGGCTGGTTCGTGCTCTGTGAGGTCCGGCACCATCGCGGCACATTCGGAAATCACCCGTTCGATTTCTGCTGGTTCTGTGGGATATGAATCCGGGTCGCAGACTTCGATGCTCGTCGTTCCGAGGACGACCTGCGAATCGTGTGGAACGACGATGTCGCCGTCTGCGGGCGGGCGACACCGATTGAGCACTGGCTCAATTCCGTCGTACTCGATAGTGACCATCACGCCCTTCGTGGGACGCATCTCCACGTCGATGCCCGCAAAGTCTGCGAGACGGCCCGCCCACGTGCCGGTCGCGTTCACGACGTGCTCTGCGTGGATTTCCTCGCCCTCGACCATCGCACCAACGACTCGCTCGCCGTCGAGTACGAGGTCGGTTACCGGCGCGTTCGGGAGTATTTCTGCGCCGTGCTCGCGGGCGCTTTCGGCGGTGGCCGCGACGAGTCGGGAGGGATAAATCACGGCATCGGGGACACGAATAACTCGCTCAGTTCGATTCGAGAGTGCGGGCACCGCTTCGCGTGCTGTGTCGCCCGAGAGTACTTCTGCGTCGATGTCCTGTTCGCGGCAGGCATCGAGTTTTTCTTCGAAATACGAGGGCGAATCGTCTTCGAGTTCGACGAAAAACCCACCGGAGTCGCGGACGCACGCGCCGGCAATCTGCTTCAAAATTCGGTTCTCCGCGATGCACTCGCGCGCGCCGGTTGGGTCGGATTCGGCGTAGCGCGCGCCGCTGTGGAGCACGCCGTGTGAGCGGCCGGTCGTGCCGGAAGCCAGACCGCCGCGTTCTGTGAGTGTGACGCCCACTCCGCGCATCGCTAAATCCCGCGCGACGCCGACCCCGGTGGCCCCGCCGCCGATCACGAGTACGTCGGTGTCTCGGTCCATACCGTACTACCCGAGTACGGGAACATCATTCTGTCGTCGGAGGGTGCGATATTGTCGGTCAAAAATTCATTCATCGTTGAGGCGGTCAGCGC
>DASSKS010000409.1:0-3746 GCA_035690245.1 Halococcus sp.
CGAACTGTGCGGCCATCCTCAAAGAGGGTAAGGTCGAGATGGATATGAACCTGTTTCTCACCGACGAGGAAATCGAAGAGCGCGATATCCGCCTGACCTGCGTTGGCACACCGGCAAGCGAGGAAATCAAACTCATCTACAACGCGAGACGCACCGACTATCTCCAAGATGTCGTCGGCAACCGCGAAGTATAACGAGTATGCACACCCTCACCATCGAAGTCACCCCGAAAGAGAAAAACGACGTGGTTCGGGCGCTGCGCAGCCTCGCAGACGAAGAAGACGGGAACGAACAGCCGGGCGTGGCCGACCAGTTGCGTGGACTGGCCTCTCGTATCGAGCGAGAGTAGTCGAACGCGGTCAGCGCATCGTCAACCGGGTCAATCGTTTCCGTGCGCGCGCATCCGCCATCTCGGCATCCGATTCGAGGTAGATGGCGGCGGCCTCCCGCGAGTGCTTTCTGATGGCGGCAGGAGTGAGGCTGGCCGCTTGAGAGATGGTCATCTCGGTGCTGGCGTCAGCGCGGCGGTAGCCGACCTGCGGGTTCCAGTTTCGATTCGGCTTCGGACTCTGTGAATCGCCGGCGGTCGGTTCGGCATCGACCGCGAGCGCAGCGGCGTAGAGACACCCGGCGGCGACCGCACTCGGAAGTCTCCCGCGTGCGTTTCCCGACCGGGTGACGGCACGCACCATATCGAGAGCGAACTCGACGGTTTCATTCGACATCCCGGTGGTCTCTGCAAGCGGGCGAACCGAGCGGGCGGGGGAAGTGTTATTCATGAATCGTCTTCGTGGGCGGGCGATAGCAACTGCGCCGCTGAATAGGCAGGCAACTTACGCTGGAATCGAGAATATCGGGTCAGGACGACTGCTCGATTGCTTCTGCCAGTCTGTCGTTGGCGGAGACGTTGGTGACGAGCCGGTCTGCTTGGTAGCCCTCCACATCCGAGAGGTCTACGTCCACGTCGTCCGATTCCGCGAGCGCCTCGATGACCGCCGCGAGCGCCACCGAGTTGACTTCGATACGGTTTTCGAGCGCGTTCAGTTTGTCGGTCGTGCTTTCGGCGAATCCCGAAAACGAATCCGAGAGCTTCGTGATGTTGTCCGTGTTCTCCGCGATTCGGCGGTCGCGCAGCGTAATTTCGGCGAAGTTTTCGAGTTCTTCGAGTTCGGCTTCGAGTTCTTCGATGCGGCTTTCGACCACCGTTGCCCGGTTATCGACCAGTTCCCTGATTCGGTTATCGACCGGATTTTCGGTATCGACCGGCATCTCGTCCGTCGCACGGGCATTCGTTGCCATGCGAGCACACTTACCACGCGAGGATATATAGCTTTGGCCGCCGCGTCCGTCTTCGAAAAGTCGTTTCAGTAGTCTATAGGAGAACGGCTATCGGAACCGACCGAGCAGTTCGTAGTCGTGGTCGGGCGTGTACCGCCGGAACAGCATACTGTTCGTCAACACCGATACCGACGAAAACGCCATCGCCGCCGCGGCGAGTGCCGGTTGAAGCAATCCAAGTGAAGCGAGTGGAATCATCGCTGTGTTGTACCCAAGCGCCCAGAACAGGTTCTGTTTGATCTTTCTGAGTGTTCCGTCGCTGATTCGAATCGCCTTCACCACATCGAGCGGGTCGTCACGCAACAGCGTCACGTCCGCGGCTTCGATGGCAACATCCGTCCCCGAACCGATTGCCGTTCCCACATACGCTGTCGCCAGCGCGGGCGCGTCGTTCACGCCATCGCCGACCATCATCGCCCGCTTGCCGCCCGATTGGATGTCGTCGAGCGCATCGGCCTTGTCCTCCGGGAGGACTTCAGCACGGACGTTCTTCGGGTCAATTCCAACTTGCTCGGCGACCGCCCGCGCGGTGCGCTCGTTGTCACCGGTGATCATCTGGACCGAAACGCCGTGCTCGCGGAGTGCCGAAACGGCCTGCTTCGCGCTTTCTTTGACCGTATCGGCGTCGGCCACGAGACCGATAAGTTCACCGTCAGTCGTATCAGTAGGCGCGCTTTTCGTGCCGGCGGGCACGCGCGCAACGAGCATCGCGGTTTTCCCCTCGCCTTCGAGGCGTTCGAGGTCTTCCTCGGCAGGCGTTGGGTCGATGTCGTTGTCGCGCATGAGTTTGCGATTACCGACGAGTACCCCGTCACCATCGACGGTAGCCCGGATGCCGTGACCGGGGACGTTCTCGAAGGTATCGGGGGTTTCGACCGCGATGCCGCGCTCTTTGGCCCCATCGACGATTGCTCGTGCGAGTGGGTGCTCAGAGCCGCTTTCGGCACTCGCTGCGATTCGGAGAACCTCCTGTTCGGATTCCGCACGCTCTTCGAGTACCTGTGCGCCACCATCAGCTACCGGCTTACCGCCATCAGTGTCGGTCGCGTCGAAGGCAATGACATCAGTGAGTTCCATCTCTCCTTCAGTTAGCGTCCCGGTCTTGTCGAACACCACCGTGTCGATGTCCTTCGCGCGTTCGAGGACATCGCCGCCCTTGAACAGGACGCCGTTTCGCGCGCCGATGGACGTGCCGACCATCGTGGCGGCGGGCGTTGCGAGACCGAGCGCGCACGGACAGGCGATCAACACTGCCGAGGCGAAGACCACCACCGCGAACTCGAAGACCGATACTGCGCCGCCGGCAACGGCTGGACCACCCGCGACGAGTCCCCACAGCGGCAGCGCGGTCACGACGCTGGCGAGGATTTCGGGGAAGACGTACCAGACGAGACCCCAGAACACCGCGTTGGCGATGACGAGCGGTACAAAATACGCCGAGATGCGGTCGGCGAGATTCTGAATGTCAGGCTGGCGCGACTGGGCTTCTTTTACTGTGTGAACGATCTGCTGGAGCGCCGTATCTGACCCGACTTTCGTTGCCTCAACGACGAGCAGCCCGTTCTCGTTGATGGTTGACCCGACGACCTCGTCCCCCTCACCTTTCTCGACCGGAACGGATTCGCCAGTAACCATCGACTCGTCAACTGCGCTCTGGCCATCGACCACGACGCCATCAGTAGGGATTTTCTCGCCCGGTCGGATCTTCATCCGGTCGCCAACAGCAACCTCGGCGAGCGGGATTTCCCGTTCATCTCCCTCCTCAACGACGGTTGCGGTGTCGGCTTCCATTTCGAGGAGCTGTTTGAGCGCCGCGCTCGCCTGTCCCTTCGAGCGGGCTTCGAGATAGTTGCCGAGCGTGATGAACACGAGGATGAGCGCAGCCGTATCGAAGTATAGACTCCCTGCAATGAGTTCCAGAAGGACCGCGACCGAGTAGAGATACGCAGTCGAGGAACCGAGCGCGATGAGTACGTCCATGTTCGCACTCCGGTTCTTGACGAGTGCTTTGTAGGAGTTCTTGTAGAACGGCCAGCCGAGTACGGCCTGTACGGGCGTCGCAAGCGCGAATTCGACCCAGCCGAATTCGATACCGAAAACCGTCTCCGGGAGTATCCCACCACCGAAAAGGAACTTCTCTGCGAGGAAGAGAAGGAGGGGAATCGAGAGTGCTGCACCAAACAGGGTGAGTCGTAACTGCCGACGGATTTCCTCGGTTCGCGCGGCGTCACGCCGGTCCCGCTCGGATTCGTCGCCTTCTTCGCGCACGGGCGAGTAGCCAGCGTTCTCGATGGCGTCGTACAGTTGCTCGCGGGTGACTGCTGCGGGATTGTATTCGACGTTCGCCTCATCGGTCGCGTAGTTGACCTCCGCCGAGATAACTCCCGGTACGTCCGTGAGTGCCTGCT
>DASSKS010000410.1:0-2274 GCA_035690245.1 Halococcus sp.
GGTCTCGGGTTCGGTTGCGGTGTTCGATACTCCGTCGAAGGAGTTTTCGATGGGTTGCTTGCCGAACAATCGTAGTACGCGCGCGGGGAGGTACTGCTTCGTGAGCGATGGCGTGCCCGGCACGAGATAGCCACGGAGATAGATGGTTCCGACGAAGATGATGAATGCGAGGATGGCGACCTCCGGGACGAGTAGGGCCACCGCACCCGTGACGACGACGGCGATGAGCAGGTTCACCACCGTACACGGCGTACACCGATTCGCGCCGGTGTATTCTGGTCGTCGAAATCGGTCCACCGCGTCGGCAAGACTGACCATGGGGGTCCATACCAGTACGTGCGAATAACACTGACGTTTTCAGGGGGTCACAACCCACTTGTGTGCTCGGGATAGTGCTTCGGTATGGCAATCGGGGACGTTAGAACTGTTGAAACTGGCGACTGCATCGACCTCTCGTATGTCGATACGGGGATGTACGACACCGACGCTTACGGCGCGGTGTATATTCTCGATGCAGAACGGCCAGCCATTATCGAGTCGGGCATCGGAACCCACCACGACCGTATCCTCGATGCACTCGCGGAACTCGATATCGCGCGTACAGAAATCGAGGTGATTGCGCTCACGCATATCCATCTCGACCACGCAGGCGGCGCGGGCTTTCTCACGGAAGCCTGTCCGAACGCCGAGGTGGCGGTCCACGAAATCGGCGTGTCTCACCTCACCGACCCGGACCAACTCACGGAAGGAACGAAACAAGTAGTAGGAGACCTCTGGCAGTTCTACGTCGAACCGAAACCAGTACCCGAAGACCGAATCCGCAGGCTGGGAGACGGCGACACCATTGACCTCGGAAATCACCGCCTCGACGTTCACCACGCGCCGGGTCACGCACCTCATCAGGTGGTGTATTATGATAGAGAAAACGATGCGGTGTTCACCGGCGACGAGGCGGGTATCTGGATTCCGAGCCAGCAGCGGGTGAAGGAGACGACTCCACCGTGGGGGTTCGACCTCGAAAAATGTCTCGCGGACCTCGAAACCATCCGCGCCCTCGACCCCGAAACGCTTCTGTATTCCCATTTCGGTCCGCAATCGTCGCCGAAATCAACCCTTACCGAGTACGAACGAGTGCTTACTGACTGGGTGGAGACTGTCGAAACGAAACGTGAAGAACTCGAAGACGACGCTGTCATCGAATATTTCGTAAACGAGACGGAGATGGGCGAGGTCTGGGACGAAGCAATGGCGAATCCGGTGGCTGCGGTGGACGTTCGGGGTGTTCTCCACTACCTCGACCAACGCGAGTGACTCGTGGTGTAGAGACAACAGGTGTATTCACAAAGGCCGTGTTTTTCACTGTGGCCTCCGAACCCGGCAGACATGGCACCGGAAATCACGCGCATCGAGACGAATGAGTTCGCCTATCCGCTCGAAGACGTCGGAACGGATACGGGATTCAACCTCGCTTACGAACCCGGAACGACCAGCGAACGCCGGCTATTCACTATCCAGATTTTCACTGACGACGGTCCGACTGGGGAGTTCGTTGGCGGCAACTCGCCCGCATTCGCCCAGTTCCACGAGGTCGCAGACTACCTCATCGGCAAAAATCCGCTTCACCGCGAGCGCCACTGGAGCGAGATGAAACGCGGGCTTCGCAAATACGACCGGATGGGAATCGGTCCCGTAGATATTGCGCTCTGGGATTTAGCAGGGAAGTACTACGGCGCACCCATCCACGAACTCTTGGGGACCTACCGCGAGCGCCTTCCCGCGTATGCCTCGACGTACCACGCAGACGATAACGGCGGACTCGACTCTCCAGAAGCCTACGCCGATTTCGCCGAGGAGTGTCAGGAAATGGGCTACGGCGGGTTCAAGATTCACGGCTGGGGCGGCAGCGACGATAGACGAAACATCGACCGCGAGATTCGAACGGTCAGGGCGGTCGGCCAGCGCGTCCCCGAGATGGATTTGATGATAGACCCCGCCTGTGAGTACGAGACCTTCGGTGACGCGCTCAAAGTCGGGCGCGAGTGCGACAAACAGGAGTTTCTCTGGTACGAAGACCCCTTTCGTGATGGTGGCATCTCACAACACGCCCACCGGAAACTCCGCGAACAGCTAGACACACCCCTGCTCCAGACCGAACACATCCGCGGACTCGAAGTCCATACGGATTTCGTCGACCGCGAGGCGACTGACTTCGTGAGAGCGGACCCAGAATCCGACGCCGGCATCACCGGTGCGATGAAAATCGCCCACATGGCG
>DASSKS010000411.1:0-3367 GCA_035690245.1 Halococcus sp.
GTGATTTGCATATGCTCCTGATTGGCGACCCCGGGACCGGTAAATCAGTGCTTCTCCAATATATACGGAATATCGCGCCGCGGTCGGTGTACACCTCTGGGAAAGGGTCATCGAGCGCGGGGCTGACCGCTGCGGCGGTGCGCGATGACTTCGGCGACGGCCAACAATGGACCCTCGAAGCGGGAGCGCTCGTGCTCGCAGACCAAGGCATCGCGGCGGTGGACGAACTCGATAAGATGCGCCCGGAAGATAGGTCCGCAATGCACGAGGCGCTCGAACAGCAGACCATTTCGGTCTCGAAAGCAGGCATCAACGCCACCCTCAAATCCCGGTGTTCGCTGTTGGGAGCGGCGAATCCAAAATATGGAAGATTCGACCAGTACGAGTCAATCGGCGAGCAGATAGATTTAGAACCCGCACTCATCTCCCGGTTCGACCTGATCTTTACGGTTACCGATACTCCCGACCCAGAGCGCGATGCGGACCTCGCAGAGCACATCCTGCGGACGAACTACGCGGGTGAACTCCACACTCAACGAACCGAGCAGACCGCAGCGAACGTCAGCCAGTCGGAAGTCGATGCCGTCACCGATACCGTCGCGCCAGAAATCGAACCCGACCTGCTCAGGAAATATATTGCCTACGCCCAGCGCAACTGCTTCCCGACGATGACCGAAGAAGCAAAAGAAGCCATCAGCGACTTCTATGTGGACCTCAGAGCGGAGGGGGCAGACGACGACGCACCCGTGCCGGTGACCGCTCGAAAGCTAGAGGCACTCGTCAGGCTTGCAGAGGCGTCGGCGCGCGTTCGGCTCGCCGACACAGTTGAAATCGAGGATGCAGAGCGCGTCATCGAAATCGTTCGCTCGTGTCTGCGCGACATCGGCGTTGACCCCGAGACTGGGGAGTTCGACGCGGACATCGTGGAAACGGGTACATCAAAGACTCAACGCGACCGCATCAAGAACGTGAAGGCGCTCATTTCCGAAATCGAAGACGAATACGATGCCGGCGCACCAGTCGAGGAGGTGCTCGACCGCGCAGAAGAGACAGGCATGGAGCGCTCGAAGGCTGAACACGAAATCGAGAAGCTCCGGCGGCAGGGTGAGGTCTATGAGCCACAGACTGACCATCTTCGGACGACGTAGATTCCGTTGCTTCACTCACGCAGGTCGTAGTACGTCGTACGCAGCGTTACGGGTGTGACGCCCGCGACATCGGCAGCGGCCTGCTGGGTGAGCGGATGGCCAGCCTCGGTCGCGGCGGTGTAGAGACAGGCCGCAGCGACACCGCCCGGATTGCGACCGGTAGTCAACCCCTGAGAGTGACCCTCGCCAACGAGTTCGCGCGCTCGTGTTTCGATGTCACAGGGCAACCCCAACTGACTCGCAAACCGAGCCAGATACTCCGTCGGATTGATTGGTCCAGTGGGTAGGCCCAACTCGCGGTTGAGCGCGGTGTAGGCCGCCGTGAGTTCGTCCCGGCTGGCTTTGGCGACCGTACAGATTTCGGCGAGTGTGCGCGAAATTTCGTCCGTCCGACAGACCGCATAGATGACCGCGGCAGCGAACCCTTCGAGCGAGCGCCCGCGCAGGAGGTCTGCCTTCTGTGCGGATTCGAAGAGCACGCAGGCGCGGTCGCGGATAGAGTCCGTGAGACCGAGCGCACCCACCATTCGCCTGATTTCCGTAAAGGCGTACACCTGATTGCGTTCGGCCTTCGAGGAAATCCGCGCGCGGTTGTGCTGGCGGCGGAGTCTGGCGAACAGGCGACGTTTTCGCCCGGTGAGTCGCGTCGCACGGTCGATTTCCGTCGAAAGCCCGCGGTCGTGGCGCGAGCGCGTCAGCGGGGCACCCGTTCGCTTTCGATTCGGCCCGTCGTCGAACGAGCGCCATTCGGGACCGCGGTCGATGCGGTCTGCGGCAATGACGAGTCCACAGTCATTACAGAACGTCTCGTCACCTGTTGCATCCAATCGCCCATTACATTCCGGGCAGAGAAGTATTGAATTCATCCAAATCCTACATTGTATTCTTAGTACTTAGGGATTGTGCAAATAATGGAAGTGTCGCAGCTATCTCATCGAGCGTCGCGGATTCGCTCGGCGATGTCGTCGAGTTCGTCATCAGCGAGGTCGGGGCGGTCGCCGGCGATGACGTGAATCGGCGCGCCGCCGTCGTCCTCGAAACGCGGAATGATGTGTCCGTGGACGTGGGGAACTTCCTGACCTGCCGCCGGGCCGTTGTTGAACGCAACGTTGGTCCCGTCGGCATCGACAATCGATTCGACGACTGGGGTGAGTCGATGAAGTGCGGCGAAGACGTCGCTTGCGAGGTCAGTAGGGATATCGTCGAGTCGTTCGTGGTGGTCGTTCGGCACGACGAGCGTGTGGCCGGGCGCGAGCGGGTTCGCGTCGAGAAAGGCAGTCACAGTATCGTTCTCGAAGACGATGCGGCCGGGGATTTCGCCAGCGACGATTCCACAGAACGGGCAGTCGTTGGACATACCCGGTATCTCGGGTGCGCGAACTAAGAAAGTTTGCCGTCACTCGATGGCTGCAAGCGTCTCGGAAATGGCACTGAGGTAGGACTCGCGGCTATAGTCGAGCCGCGAGAGCCACACCTCTTGATAGGATGGGTGAAGTATTGGGACAAGCGTCGTCTCAAGGGAATCGAGCGTAACGGGGTCGAGTATCGAATCCAGAAATCCGTCGATTGTGCGGTCCTCGGTTGCGAGCAGGCTCGTCGTGGCGTGTTTTCCGGTAGCAACGACGGCCCGTGGTTCGACCTCCTCGATTTCGCGTTCGAGATATGGCCGGCAGTTCGCCCGTTCTTCTCCGGTGGGTTCGCGGTTGCCGCCCTCTCCATCGGGTGGAAAGCATTTCACGGAATTCGTGTAGTAGGCGTTCGGGTAGTCGATTTCGTCCATCATCGTGCGAATCTTCTTGCCCGAGCGCCGCCCGGAGTAGGCCATGCCGGTAAGATTGCCGCCTTTCCAGTACTCGGCTTCGGGATGACCAGCCGAAGGTGCTTCACCGACCACGACGAGGTCGGCATCGCGGGGACCGACACCCCAGCAGATGCGCTCGCGCGCCGCACAGAGCGCGGGACACTTCCGACAGTCGTCGGCGAGCGGGTTTTGGAGAGAGGAGTCGGGAAAGTCGACCACACGAGGGCTATCGACCGTGACGGTTTGAGTCTGTCTAGTCGAACAGGTCTGTCTGCACAACCGATTCTCCTTTAGTGCCCGGCTGGATACACCATCCATGAGCAGGTTCGAGGCGGTCGCAGACCGATACGACCCGGACGCGCTCGAAGAGCGAGTGTTCGAGTACTGGGACAAGACGGACGCCTATCGCAAAACCAAA
>DASSKS010000412.1:0-12108 GCA_035690245.1 Halococcus sp.
GAGAACTCGACGACTTCGTGGTGAAACTCGCCCAGCGCTCGGGCAAGGGTATCTCCAAACGCCAGCCACAGGTCGATGCCACCCTTCCTGATGGCTCGCGCGCCCAACTCACGCTCGGGTTCGAAGTCTCGGACCACGGAACGAATTACACGATTCGACAGTTCAAGGACGTTCCCTTCACTCCAATCGACCTCATCAACTGGAACACCTTCAGTTTGGAGGAGATGGCCTACATCTGGCTCTGCATCGAAAACGACAAATCGATGTTGTTTGCTGGCGGTACGGCATCGGGGAAAACGACTAGTTTGAACGCCGTCTCGCTATTCATCCCGAGCAAGGCGAAAATCGTCTCCATCGAGAACACGCGGGAGTTAGAAATCCCCCAGCGCAACTGGATTGCCTCCGTCACCCGGCCCTCCTTTACGGCGGACGACGCGGGTAACGTAGACGAGTTCAAACTGCTTGAGGCTGCCCTCCGCCAGCGTCCAGAATACATCATCATGGGCGAGGTTCGCGGCGAGGAAGGGCGAACGCTGTTCCAAGTGATGTCAACAGGGCATACTTCGCTGACGACGTTTCACGCAGACAACGTGGGAGAGGTCATCAAGCGGTTCACGACCGACCCCATCAACGTCTCGAAGACACTGTTTACAGCGCTCGATCTTGTCAGTGTGCAGACCGCGACTCGCGTTCGAGGAACGAAGGTCCGTCGGAATAAGGCACTCACCGAAATCAACTACTACGACGCAGAGAACGACGAGATAAATGTACAAGACGTCTATCAGTGGCAGGCAGAAACAGATGAATATCTCCAGATGGGAACCTCGACCACCCTAGCGGAAATCAAGTTCGACCGTGGATGGTCTCAAGAGCGTCTTTCGAGTGAACTGTTCAAGCGCAAGGTCGTGTTGGCCTACCTCGTCAATCGCGGACTCAACACCTATACGCAAGCCGCCGCCACGTTGCAGGCGTTCATCAACGACCCTGATGCGATTTTGGCGCTCATCGCGACCGACCGACTCGAAGACAGTTTAGACGACCTCCGCGGGATGGAGAGCGTCCTCATCGACACCGACCCGGCAAAGGAGGCGATGGTTCCCCGGCCCGACCCCGGAGCGGAGTTGCAAGAACTCACCGAATCAGTGCTCCGTGAGGCCGAAGACCGGCTGTTTGCAGACTACGCCGACCGACGAACGCCGGGTATCGCCGCTGCGGTCGCTGACGGCGGACACGCGGACACCTCCGCGTCGAGCGAATCCGAGGGCACGGGAGAGGCGAAGTGAGCCACGCAACCGAGGGAGTGAGCGGACGGCGCACGTTTGGCGACCGCTTTTACCCGCTCTATCGCCGCCTGTTCAACGAAAATGGGGATTTCGTGGATGATATGGAGCGGAAACTAGCCGAAGCGCGGATGTCGGACACCGTCGAAATATACCTCTCGCGGGCCATCGCGGTCGGCGTCATCGTTGGCTTTCTGTTGTGGGTCGTCGCCACGCTGGCTGGCTACGTGGTCGCCCAATTCTATATCACTGGCGTGCCGAAACTCCCCGACATCCACTTGCTCCGGGGGCAGGCATTGGCCATCTTCAAGACGATGAAGATTCCGCTGCTCGTCGCCCTCTCGGGACTCGTTTGTGGATTGATTGGCTTCGGGATGGGCTTCGGTGCGCTCGTCTCCCTCCCGTATTTCCGAGCGAGTGCGAGAAAGCGCGAGATCAATATGCTGCTCGCCGATTCGGTGTCGTTCATGTACGCCCTCTCGATTGGGGGGCTGAACCAACTCGAAATCTTCGCGGCAATGGCGCGGGCCGACGACACCTACGGCGAGGTCTCAAAGGAGTTCGAGAGCATCTATCTCGAAACCGAATATTTCGATACCGACTACCGGACCGCAATCAGAGAACAGGCGCTCAGAACGCCGAGCGAGGAGTTGAGCCAGTTTTTGACTGATATGCTCTCGATTATCGACTCCGGCGGGAATATGACGACGTTTCTGAAGGACAAAAAGGACAAACATCTTCGGACATCCAAACAGGAGCAGTCGCTTATTCTCGAAACACTCGAACTCTTTGGTGAAATGTACATCACCCTCTCGGTGTTTCCGCTGTTACTCATCATCATTTTGGTGGTGATGAGCATGATCGGTGGCTCACAGACCATGCTGTTGTATATGACCGTCTATGGATTGATTCCGCTCATCGGCATCGGCTTTACAGTACTGGTTTCGACAGTGAAACAGGATGAAGTCGGCAACGGCTATCTCCGCTCTGAGGGTGAAGGCGCGTCACATTCGACAACGAGCCTCGGGAGTATCACCGACCTCGGGCTGGTTGAGCGGTATGTCGGTGAGCACGCGGTGTTCGACCGCATCGAGAGCCGCGAGGGAACCTATCAGACGGCGAAGTTGCTCGAAAAGCCACACCACTTCTTTCGGGATCACCCGCTGACGGTTCTCGCGCTCACGGTCCCGTTTTCACTCGTTCTGCTCGCGTTCGCGGTCGTTTCGGGGTACGCACCGACCTCGCTCGAAGGATTCATGGAGAATCCCGTCACGGGAACCGTCCTCTGGATATATCTTCCTCTCTATGTGAATCTCCTCCCGCTTTCGATTTTTTATGAGTGGAACGTTCGTTCGCGCCGGCATATCACGGGCAAGCTTTCCGAGAATCTGCGCAAACTATCGAGTGCGAATAGTACGGGACTCACCCTACTGGAGTCGCTGAAACTCGTTGCGGATACGTCGTCGGGAAAGCTCGCAGACGAGTTTCAAACGATGTACGCGAAGGTGAAGTACGGAACCAGCCTGACGACGGCCCTTATTGAATTCAACAACAAATACCACATCCCACGGCTCGCGCGCACGGTGAACGTCATCAGCGAGGCACAGAAGGCGTCGAGTCAGATTACAGAAGTTCTCTCGACAGCGGCGCGCGCGAGCGAAAATCAGGACGATTTAGAGCGCGAACAACGCTCACAGGCCAGAATGCAGGTCGTCATCATTGTGATGACGTTCTTTACCTTGCTCTCCGTGATGGCGATTTTGAAGGTGAACTTCCTCGATACGATAGCGGGTCTCGGCGAGAGCACGAGCGGCGCGAGCGCGCAGGCGGGCTTCGGTGTCAACATCGACGTTTCGCTGATGGGGATGTTGTTCTTCCACGCCGTCACGATTCAGGCCATCATGTCGGGCTTTATTGCGGGGTACATCAGAAGCGGCGATTTGCTCACGGGCGCGAAGTTCGCGGTGGTTCTTCCGACGTTTGCGCTCATCGTCTTCGCGGCAATATAGCACAATGAAACCAATCACACAGCAACTGAAGCGGTTTTCGGACGACGAACGCGCGGTCTCTCCGGTCGTGGGATTCGTGTTGATTTTCGCGTTGATAATGATCGTCTTCACGATGTATCAGGCGTCGGTCGTCCCGGCACAGAACGAAGAAGTCGAGTTCAAACACTCTCAAGCAGTTGTGGGCGATATGAGTCGGCTGAACGATGCAATGGACCAAGCCGGCGCGAGCGGCATTTCGCAGTCGGCAACAATCGACACTGGCGTCCAGTACCCAGACCGCGCGCTCGCTATCAATCCCGGAGCGCCCGCGGGGACGCTGAAAACGAGTTCTGACCCTTCCGGTAATCCATACATGGTGAAAATCGAGAACGTCAAAGCCACCGGGGAGAACGCGGAATATTTCGACTCCTCAAATTCCCCCAATCCGTTTCAATTCGAGTCAAAAGAACTCATCTATGGCATCAGTTACAACGTCTATCAGCAAGACCCCACCATTGTAATCACACCCGGATTGCAGTTCGCGGAATTTCAGGACGGCAGTGTCGTACAATCCACGAGCATCATCACGGGAAACACCATCGACCTCACGTTGCTCGATACGGACTCCGGGTATCAACAGAGTGCGATGACGACGAGCATTGATGTCACGCCTACGAGCACCGCGGCTGAGTACATGACTATCGAACCGGATGGTGGGAATCCAAAAATCGTCATCAAAACCTCGCTCTCACTCGACCCGACCACAGCAACGAACTTCGAGAATATGTTGATGAGTGAGAACAACAAGGTCACAAGTGCAACGTACACGCTGGGGAACCCAAGCACAGTGACGCTCACGCTCAAGCCCGAAACCTACGAGTTCCGTGTCTCAGAAGTGGGAATCGGCACTGCAACGCCACGGCCATCTCACTATCTCACCAGTGACACGCCGACACGGCAGACGATTTCCCTCGGTGAATCGGCGACGTTCACCGTGGTTGCGCGGGACGAACTCGGCAATCCCGTCTCGAACGCCGACATCATCGCAGAAATCAACGACACATCTACTGCCACAGGGACGTTCCAAACCGGAACGGACACCGCGACCGCGACTACGAACGACGAAGGGCGGGCCACGTTCGAATTTCGGGCGAAAACCGTCACTGATGACCCAATCAAAGTGGACGTGAGGCTCGACGGCGGAGGCGGCGGGACGAAGCTCTCGAAAGTCACCTACACAATCGAAGCCGATACCCGCTATGGATTCATCGACAACGGGTACAAAGTCGATGTGCTTATCGAAAGCGTCGCCCTCGACGGTGACCAACTCGAAATCGTCTTCCAGAACAACCGAGTGAAGGACGTAACCGCCACGACGATGCAGTTGAACGGCTTCCTGAGCAAGAAGAACAAGCAAGTCAATAGCGCTACCCTCGGCGGGACGACGATACCCTTCAACGAGGGACCGGTAGCACTGGGCGGCGATTCATTCACCGTCCCAGCCAGTGGGACGAACACAATCACGCTCGACCTCGATGAGAGACCTAACGGAGTTGGATTGTTGATTATCGACGTTACGTTCGAGACGTCGGATGGACGAACGATAGTTGCTACCTACGCCACCAGCATTAGCTGAAACGTGACGACCACGAGAGTCGAAACGGATGAAAACCGCCCGCTCGGTATTACTGGTGCTGACGACTCACTCCGGCACGTACCGCCAGAGTGCCGTGCCCGGTCCGGGCGGGGAAACACCCGGAAGGTCCCGGAGCAACGGCGAGATGAGCATCGTGTACCATTCTTTCGAACCGAGTCCGCCGTCGCGCTGTGGATAGACGTTTGCGACGAGTCCGAGCCGCGAGACTGCTCGGTAGGTGATGAGGTGTTTGTAGGCAGCGAGGACAGCGTCGTCGCGGGCGGGCGTCCGGTCGAGTGGGGTGTTTTCATACGATAGCGCTTCGACGAACGCTCTCGTGTTCGTCGTACCGACGGCGGAGCTTGACATAATCTTCCGTATTTCGGGCCACAAGAAAAGCGTTGGTCAGACAGCCGTCGGACGGAGAGCCACAGGTGACTAGCAACGCTTCTCGCAAATCCGGTCGATAATCCGCCCCGTCGAAAGCAACTCGTCCTCGAAGTCGGGTTCGCGTCCCGACGCGCGCGCCACTGCACAGTCGATACCGCGTTCTTCGAGCGCGCTCTCGATACCCTCCTCGTCGTGGTGTTGGTCGTGACCGAGCACGATTACATCGGGGTCGATGCGTTCGATAGGCACGAAAATATCCTCCTCGTCCCCGAGAATCGCGCTGTCCACGGGGTCGAGTGCATCCACCATGTCACGGCGCTGGCGGTCAGGCAGAATCGGTTTTTCCTTGTGAGTGACGTTATCGCGGCGGGCGATAATCACGCACAGTTCATGGCCCATCGCCGCCGCCTCGCGGAGGTAGTGGAGATGACCCGGATGGAGGATGTCGAAGGTGCCCTGTGCGATGACCGTCCCTGATTCTCCGTGTCCGCTCATCTGAGTTCCTCGTCGATGTCTTCTTGGGTGAAATCGAAGAAGTCCGCTGCATCCGGGAGTGAAACGTCGAGCACCCGGAGTGCTGTCTCCTCCCCCTCACGGTCGAACGCGCGCCAATCCGTGGAACCGTAGGGCGCACCGAGGATGACGTGTACCTCACCTTTTCCGAACGTGGCGCGGTCTGCATCGCTCGGTCTGAGCACTCCATTAGGGTGGGAGTGAATCGACCCGGCGGCGCGCATATCGTTCGGGACGAGATTCGTCTTTACTGTGGCGCTCACGGGATTCGATTCCGTCCCCGGGATGATGAGCACGTCGGTAATAACAGTACCAGATTCGGAGAGTCCCAGTTCGTGGGCGTCCTCGCCGCGCAACAGGCCCATGTACTCGTTTGGATGGGTCTCTCTCGCTGCCGAACGGGCGAAATCGAGGGTTTCTGCGGCGATTCCGAGGACGCTCTGCGACCGGAACAACCCCATGCCCGAGAAAGTGCCGGCGTCCATCTAAGCGTTCCGAAGCGGACGTGAACCTGTTTGAAAAGCGTTAAAGTCGGTCGCGGCAAACCACGAACAAGAATGTCTACACCGCCCCATTCTGCGGACGAATCCGATGGAGGGGACTCCTCACTCGTCTATGACCTCGCTCCCGAATCCACAACCGAGGACATCGAACTCGGTGAGTGCTACGACGCAACGGTCAACGGCGTCGTCGAATATGGCGTGTTCGTTGACCTTTCGGAGGAAGTCTCGGGACTGGTCCACGAGTCGAATCTCAACGGTGAGTACGCCGTCGGCGACGATATCACGGTTCGACTCATCGACATCAGACGGAACGGCGACCTCGGCTTCGAGACGGTCGATACGGAGGACTACGAAACGGTCTCCGTCGAGCACGAACCCGACATCACTGACGCCGACGAACTCGATGGCCGGGTCGGCGAAACGGTCACACTCGAAGGCGAAATCGTCCAAATCAATCAGACAGGGGGTCCGACCGTGTTCACGCTGCGCGACGGGGCCGGAATCGTCCCGTGTGCGGCGTTCGAGTCCGCGGGCGTCCGCGCCTATCCCGACATCGACCTCGGCGACATCGTGCAAATCACCGGAGAAATCGAAGAGCGCGAAGAGTCGCTCCAACTCGAAGTCGAGTCGCTCGATACGCTCGAAAACCCGGACGAACTCCGCGAGCGTCTCGACAGCGCGCTCGACGAACAGGCCACAGCAAACGACATTACTCCAGTAATCGACTGGCCGGCGCTCGAAAAGCACTGGGAAGACTTAGAAGCCGTCGCGGCCCGCCTGCGCCGTGCGGTGTTGGAAAATCGGCCGATTCGTATCCGCCACCACGCAGACGGCGATGGGATGTGTGCGTCGATTCCCGTCACGCTCGCTCTCGAACGATTTATCGAGGAGGTCCACGGCGACCCGTCTGCGGCGCGTCATCTCGTAAAACGCCTCCCGAGCAAGGCCCCCTACTACGAGATGGAGGACGTTACTCGAGACCTGAACTTCGCACTCGGCGACCGCGACCGCCACGGCCAGAAACTTCCACTGTTGGTGATGCTCGACAACGGCTCTACTGAAGAGGACGTTCCGGCCTACGAGGCACTCGCCCAGTACGACATCCCAATCGTGGCCATAGACCACCACCACCCGGATCCGGAGGCTGTCAGCGGGTTGCTCGCAGAACACGTCAACCCCTACCTTCACGACGAGGATTATCGAATCACGACGGGAATGTTGTGTGTCGAACTCGCACGCATGATTCATCCCGAGATTACCGACGAACTCTCCCACGTGCCAGCGGTCGCCGGACTCACAGACCGCTCCGAGGCTGATGCGATGAACGACTACCTCGCACTCGCAAAGGAAGAGGGCTACGACGAATCGGACCTCCAAGCCATCGGCGATGCGCTCGATTATGCGGCCCACTGGCTGCGTTACAATGCCGGTGAATCGCTGCTCACCGACGTACTCGGCGTTGGCGACGAGAACGAATCGCGTCACACGGAACTCGTGGAATTCCTCGCAGAGCGAGCAGAACGCGACACAGAAGACCAACTCGACGCGGCCTTGCCCCACGTCGAGAGTCGGTCACTCGACAACGGCGCACAGTTGTACCGAATCGATGTCGAGCGCTACGCCCACCGATTCACTTATCCCGCACCCGGAAAGACCACGGGAGCAATCCACGACCGAAACGTCGCGGAGAACGGCGGTCCCGTGATTACGGTGGGCTACGGACCCGATTTCGCTGTGCTCCGAAGCGATGGCGTGCGCCTCGACATCCCGCAGATGGTCGAAGAACTCACTGCGGAAATCGCAGGTGGCGGCGTGAGCGGCGGCGGCCACCTCGTCGTCGGTTCCATCAAATTCGTCAAAGGAATGCGCGAGGAAGTACTGGACGCGCTCGAATCGAAGATGGCAGACGCAGAAATCGACGAGGAACTCGGAAGCGCTACCGTTGCTGGCTTCGAGGACTAACTACTCGAACTCGATTCTGCGGGCCACGACGACCGCAAGCACCACCACTCCGGCGACCGCAGCCATCATTCCTACGGGAATCGGTGACTCGATACCGATTTCGGGTCCGCCGTCCCCCTCTTTCCAGTCGGCGTCGAACACCCTTCCATAGTATTTTCCTGCGGCCCGGCTTTCGAGCACGACGGCAACCTCGCGGTTGTCTCTGGCCGAATTATTGTTCCAGTTCATACTTCCGAGAATCACAGATTCGCCGTCGATGATGACGCCCTTTGCGTGGATATCGCCGAAGGTCGATTCCGGTTCGACGACTTTGGCTTCGAGTGGGAGGTTCTCGGCTTCGGCTTTCCGGTTGAGCCAGTCTGCGAGCGCGCCGTTTTCTTCTTCTGAATACCATGCGTTGCTCAATAGAATTCGGACCTTGACGCCGCGTTTCGCCGCCCGAATCGACGCCTGTAAGAAGGGTTGTTTACGGCTTCCAATGGCCGCCTGAATCACATCAATCGACTCGTTTGCGCGGTTGAGCCGTCTGAGGAGCACCGCTTCGGCGTTGTCTGGCGCGGCAAGCACCTGCACGCTCTCGACTGAAATTCGCTGTGGCTCGAAATTCGTTGGATAGGTTTCGGTCGCTACCTCGTCCGGTTCGAATGTGCGATTCGCACGATAGACACGCCACGAAACGGTATCGCGCCAGCCGGTATCGGCGTGGAAGATTTTTGTGAGTACGTCCGCCGTCTCGCCCCGGACCACCACGCCCCAGCCACGATTCGAGTGGCCACCGGTCCCAGAGGGCTTCCAGTTTTCGGTCATCACGAGCGCGCGGTCATCGACCACTGCGTATTTCGCGTGGTGATAATCGTATCGCGCCCAGTCGCCGCCGATGACAGAGACTGGAATGCCCGCAGCGACGAGACCATCGAGCACTCGGGCCTGCCGAGCACTCATGCCACCCACCGGCGCGTCATCCACGAGCACCCGAACCTTCACGCCACGTTCTTTGGCCCGTTTCAGTGCCTCCGCGACAGGAACGGAACTGAACGTATAGCCCGCGAGCAAAATCCGCTGGTCGGCGGAGTCGAGCACTTCGATGGGGACTTCGGGCGCATCAGGCAGCACGAACGCCCGCGCCGTCAAGGCATCGACCCGCACTGGCGCAAAGTGTGTCGCGCCGAGATGCTCCCACGTCCAACCACGAGTGGTCCGATTCCACAGTTCGGCGTCCGGGGCATCCACATAGGCCGTTTCGCTGACGACGTGCTCGCCGTCAAGCAGGGTTACTTCGTCGCCACCGTTGGCAAGGCTGAGCGACTCGTTCAGCGCGAGTACCGACGCAGGAGTGTGATTCGCTGTGAGATTCGGCTCTGCCGTGATAGCGACGCGCCCACCGATGGTGGTGTTCGGAAGCGAAATCGTCGTTTCGCCGTCGCTGAGCGCCCATCCAGTGAGATTCGTCGGCTGGGGAAAATCGAGCAGCACGTACTCGCCTCTGTCCTCGTCGGCAAGCGGGTTCGGATAGACCGTTTCGATATGCGGGCCGTCAGGCTGTGTCTCGGTTATTCCGCCGGTTGCTACCACTGGTCCGACCAGTGTGACGACGATACCGAGGGCAACCGCGAACGCGACAGCGCGAGACGGCACACGCTTGCTGGCTGCGTTCAGGTATTTAAACTCTCGCGCGAGTATGGGTCGAATTAGGCCACCGTCTCTGCCGATTCGTCCGCCTCATCCGTCAGCGCCGCTGCTGCCTTCTCGGCTTCAGACTGGACGAGAAACGAGCGGTCGTCTGCGTGCTCGCGGGCGGTATCGAGCGCGTTTTCGGTCCCAATCTGATTCAAGGCCCACGCCGCACTTGCCCGAACCGAGTTCGATTCGTCGTCTGTGAGCACGTCAGAAAGGGGCGAGATGGCGCGCGTATCGCCGATTAACCCGAGTGCGCGCGCCGCGTTCGAGCGAACGGTTTCGTTTTCTGCGACCAACCTATCCGCGACCTGTTGGGTCGAGTCCGCAGAGCCGATTTCGCCGATGGCCTTCAGGGTGACTTTCTGGAGCGCCGGGTCGCTCTCGCCTTCGATATATTCGTGGAGTGTATCGAGCGCGCGGTCGTCACCGATTTTCCCGAGTGCCTCGATAGGGGGTTTATCGCGGCGTTGAGCGCGCTGTTCCATCGCGTCGAACGCCTCGGGCGACCCCATCCGTGTGAGCGATTCGATGCAGTGGTCTTCCATGAAATCCGACCCGAACATATCGAGTCCCCGCAGGATTGGCTCGGGTTCGTTTTGTCTCTCGTAGATTTTGATCGCGTTCCACTCCGGTGGATAGTCCTTTCTATTCTCTGGCGTCAGCACGTCATAAAACCCTTCGACGGCCAGTTTTTCCCGAACCGAGAGGTCGTCCCACTCCTCTGCCTCGTCGAGGTCCGTCGTGAGTTCGTCGGTCGCGTTGAGCAGCGCGGCGATGGTCTCACCATCAGTATCGGGGTCGAGATTCCGGTCCTCGATGGTATCAGTCACGTCGTCAAGTGCTGCGGTGAGGGCTGCGTGCTCGTCGCTTTCGGCGGTGAACTCCGCATCGAGTATTTCGCCAACGTCATCGAGAAACGATTCGACGGCGGCCACGATTTCGGTTTCGCCCTGTTCGGTCCAGCGGGTTTCGGTTATCGTGGATTTCGCTCCCTCGATTTGCTCGACAGCGTCCTCGGCATATGGACCGCGTTTGCCGGAAATGGCCTCGTGTAGCTCGCTTACCCTCGATTCGAGTTCCTCGCGCGGGTCGGCTGCGTCCTCTTCATCCGCTGCTGGTCCGGGAAGGTCTGCGTCCTCAATGTCGGCTTCTACGCTGTCGAGGTCAGTTTCTACTGCGTCTAACTCCGCTTCGGTTTCTGCTTCTTCGATGTCGGTTTCGATGTCATCGAGGCGTGCGTCGAGCGATTCGACCGAATCTCCTCCGGCTTCCTCTCCTTCTGAAGAGTCGTCTGTTTCGGTGTCCGTTTCAGCACTCTCTGCGTCGGTCTCGGATTCTTCTTCAGTGGTTTCCGTTATCTCCTCGTCTGCGGAATCGGATTCGTCCTCGGTTGTATCGGCTTCCTCGGCGGGTTGGTCTGCCTGCTCGCCGTTTCCGGTTTCTGTGGCTTCGTCACGTTCCTCGTCGCCGTCGCTCATGGCCGGTTCTCCGGCGCTATCGGCTAAGTGCGTTTCCCTTTCCCAAGCCGGTTTCGCCGACTTCCCGCGGGCGATACCACCATAGCGGAGTTTATCAGACGGACGGGCTGAAAACGGGTAATGACCCTCGTCAGCGCCATCCTCCCGACGTACAACCGCGCCGAGTACGTCGCCGGGGCCATCGACACAGCACTCGAACAGACCCACGACGAGATGGAAGTGGTCGTCGTAAACGACGGCTCGACAGACAGAACAAAAGAACGCCTCGCAGCCTACACAGACGACGACCGCGTATGTGTCCGGCACAACGAGGAGAATCGGGGAATCTCAGAGAGTATGAATCGTGCAGTCGAAAATGCAGATGGAGAGTTCATCTGCGTGCTCAACGACGACGACCGCTGGCATCCAGAAAAAGTCGAAAAACAGCTCGCGGTCTTCGAGCAAGTAGGAGAAACGGTCGGCGTTGTTTACACCGGTGGTGTCGTCAAACAGGGCGAGTCCGTGGTTCGGGTCTACCGGCCCAAACGGCGCGGAAATATCTATCCAGAAGTCATCGCCCGCTTTGGCCTGCACCCCCATTCGAGTCATATGCTCCGCGCTGCGTGTTTTGAACTGGGTGGATTCGACCCAGCGTTTCCTCGTGGTGTCGATTGGGACCACTGCATTCGTCTCGCACAGAAC
>DASSKS010000413.1:0-9026 GCA_035690245.1 Halococcus sp.
CATCCCGCCGAGGATGGCCGCAATAATCACCTCGACGTTGACGACCACGGTAAAGAGCACGCTTGGCCGCGGGCTTCCAACGGGCGTGTGGACGAACATGGCCCCTGCAAGCCCGCCGATGGCGGCGCTGAACACGAACGCGAAGGTTTTGAACTTCGCGGGGTTGAGACCGGCGGCGGCGACCGCGTCCTCGTCCTCGCGGATGGCCGTAAACACCGCCCCGGCGTTCGAGCGCGTCACCGCGAGTAGAACCAAGAGAATGAACAGGAACAAGAAAAACGCGAGGTAGTAGTTGGCATACGGCGCATACCCGAGCAGGCTCTCGGGCGAGGAGAGTCCGAGTTCGCCGCCGAAGATATCGCTATAATAGACGAATATCTGGAGGAGGATGAGCGGCGCGATCAGCGTCACTAACGAGAGATAGGGTCCTCGCAGCCGAAGCGCTGGCACCCCGATGAGCACTCCTGCAACCGCCGCGAGGACGACCCCCGCAGGAATCGATACTAATGGGGGAATTCCGAATCCGAGATTGAGGAGCGTGGTCGTGTAGGCCCCAACGGCAAAAAAGACGCCGTGACCGAAGCTGATCTGGCCGGTGTATCCTGAAACCACGTCCCAACTCATCACGAACATCGCAAAGAACAGCGCAGCCGCCATCGTGAGCGCGTCGAGTGGGTTGAGAACCACTGGCAAAAGCGCGAGGACAATGAGTCCGAGCACCCCGAGTCGGTGCCGCAGCGGAAGCGTTCGGGGGTCGAGAACCGAGCGCAACCCCCGCTCTGTCGCTTCAGCGGTTCCGTCGGCACCCGATGGAATGGTGTCGTCGTCTGTCGTGGGCTGACCGGGTGCGTCGTCCGTGGTTTCCGTATCTCGGCTCATCACTCGACCAACTCCCGTCCAAACAATCCTTCGGGTTTTATCAGCAAGACGAGCACGAGCACAACGAGCGACGAGAGACCGGCGAGCGAGGCATCGACCAGCGTCACCGTCAACACTTCGAGAATCCCGATGAGGTACGCGCCGACGACGCTGCCGCGAATCGAACCGACGCCGCCGAGAATCACAATCGAAAAGGAGAGTACCAGTGGATTTCGGCCCATCACCCAACTGGCTCCCTGTAACGACCCGAGGAAGTACCCCGCAAGCCCCGCAAACGCCCCGGCGAGCACCCAGATGAGGAGGTTGATGTGGTCGCTATCGATACCGACGAGTGCGGCACCTTTGTCCGTCATACTCGTTGCGAGCACGGCCTTTCCCGTTTTGGTGTAGTTGACGAACGCGAACAGCGCGCCGATGAGCACCCACGACAGCACGAACACCACAAACCGGTTGATTTCTATCTGTACGCCTGCAACGGCCATCTGTCCGGTGAGAATCGACGGCAGGACTTTCGGCTGTGAACCGAAGACGGCCAAAACGAGCTGTTCGATGGCGACCGCTGTCACCAGTGTCAGGATGAGGACCATAATCGGGTCGTCTTCGACACGACCAATCATCACCACGTACAGGAGCGCGCTGAAGACCGCCGCCGCAGCGATGGCGACGAGCACCGGGAGAAGCGGAATACCGAGACCGCCACTGAAAACCGTCGTCGTATAATACGCTGCGAACGCGCCCACCGTGATGCTTGCGCCGTGTGCGAGATTGAGGACGCCGCCGACGCCGAAGATGAGGGTGAATCCGATGGCGACGAGCGCGTACAGCGCGCTGATGATGGCCGCGTTGACGGCGATGGTGGCTGCATCGACCATCGAGTTAGAGCCACGCGGGTGGTTTGTAGCCGCCCGTTTCGAGGTTCTTCGGGAAGAAGACCTGCTGAACCCCACCCTTGCCCTTTTTCTGCCACTGTGCGTACACCGGCGAGTTCGCCTTCTGCCGATAGACGAGGTCATGGGTGTATTTGTGGCCTTTCGGGTAGTATTCGATGGTGCCCGCAGTCCCCGTATACGAACCCGATTCGAGACCGGAAATGAGCTTGTCTGCGGCGAGTGATTGCTTTTTCTCGACCACGGAGGCGAACTGCATGATGGCATCGAAGGTGATGTATCCAGTATATACCGGATAGCCGTCGAACTCCTTGTTGTAAGCGTTCGAGAACGGAATCGTCTTTTTCGTGATTTTGCTGGTGGGCGTGGCGACGTTCTGGGTAAAGGCATACTGACAGGCCCCGCCGACGGCATCGTAGTAGGCGGGCAGTTGCATCGGAACGTGAATCCCCCCGAATCCGAATGGTCGTTGTTGTTTCGCCCACTGGGTGACCGCCGCCGTCCCCGTGTGCGCCATCGCTACGAACGCCCCATCGACGTTTTGACTCGCTATCTGGTCGAAAATCGGCGTGAAATTGCTTGTTCCGCCAGCGTACCGCTTGGTCGTCACTACCTCTGCGGGAAGCTGAGAGGCCTGTTGTTTGAACACCGCAGAGATTGGCGCGGTCCACTTGTAGTTCTCGATGAGGAGTGCGATTTTCTTCCAGCCCATCTGCTCGAAACTCGCCTGCGCGAAATCGACCATATTCGCCCCGAGGTAGTGGGCGTTGAACGGGCCAGTCCGAAAGTGGTATTTGTACTTCTCGTAGTTCTCATCCACCAGCCGGGTCGCCTCGGGCGTGGCGGCCCCCGCGGTCATATGAATGGTCTTCGTCCGCGCGATATCGTCCATGATATTGAGCAGTACTTCGCTCGTGAACACCCCGGTCGTCAAATCGACGCCCTGGCCGCTCGTGAGTTCCCGGTATTTCGACTGGCCGACCGTGGGGTCTTCTTTGGTGTCTTTGATCGATATCCCGACGTTCGCGCCCGCAATGCCACCGTTTTTGTTGAGTTGTTTGGCCGCGAGCTTTGCGGAGTTTGCGATGGAAGCACCAATAGGATTGTTCGCGGGTTCGGGTGCGAGCACACCGATTTTAATACTGTCCCCGATTTCGCCACTGTCGGAGCCACCACCGCCGGTGACACGGCTGAGACAGCCAGCAGCCGCCGTTGCGAGCGCCATACCACCAGTTGCTTTCAGAAACGTCCGTCGGTTCGCGCCTGCTTCGCTTCCAGTGTTTGATTCGGCGGATATACTGCTTCCATCGGTCGATTTCGTCCGTGGCTCGTTAGCATCGGTAGTCATAACTGTGAGTGGTAGATGGAGACACACTATATAAACATGATGGTAGTAAGTATGGTATTTCTAGGATGTGCGATAGCGATTCGAAAACGAGTGGCCCTCAGCGCGCCGTCCAGCCACCATCGACAGTCACGACTGCGCCGGTCACGAACGAGGCTGCCTCACTTGCGAGAAAGACCGCGGGACCGGCGATTTCTTCGGGGTCTGCGAACCTGTTTATCGGGGTGCGCTCGATGATCGAGTTTTTGAGTTCCTCATCAGCTCTGAGTCCCTCGGTGAGGTCGGTTGCGACGTAGCCAGGTGCGAGACAGTTCACGCGCACGTCTGGTGCCCAATCGAGCGCCATGCTTTTCGTGAGACCCACGAGTCCGTGTTTCGAGGCCACGTAGGGATGCTGACGCGGCAGGCCGACGAGACCGCCGACGCTGGCGACGTTTATGAGCGACCCGTCCTCTAATTGGTCTGCGGCGGCCCGCGCACAGACGAACGCCCCTCGGAGGTTGACATCGAGCGCCGCGTCGAACTCCGATGGCTCGACTTCTGCTGGCTGGCCGAGTGCCGACGCGGGGTTGACGCCCGCGTTGTTCACCACGCAATCCACCCCACCAAATTCGCGCTCGATTGTATCGAAACACGCCTGTACGCTTTCTTCGTCGGTGACATCGACTGTCGCTGCGAGCGCCTCGCCACCCTGATTTTCGATTTCCTCGACCGCATCTTCGACAGTCTCTCGGGTGCGCGAGGCGGGAACGACCGTCGCGCCGGCTTCAGAGAGTCCAAGTGCGATTGCGCGTCCGATGCCGCGCGTGCCACCCGTGACGAGTGCTACCTGTCCATCGAGGGCGAACCGTTCCAGTACGCTCATGTGAACTGCTGGCGCGTGGTCGGTTTATACTGCCCGAAGAAACACCGCAATACGCCTCTGGTCGTGGCACAAAGACTCCCACACGACCGACCCGGACGAATAGACACAAGTACCGTCCCATTCAACCACGGCTATGGCGAACATCGTCTTTCACCTGCTCGGCAACGTCGCCGACCTCATCGGCATACTCATCGACATCGCCTCGACCAATCCGTTTTCGGCGATTCTCATCGTTTCAGGAATTATCCTGTTGGTCTTTTCGTTCGGTTTCTTCGGGTATCTTGTTCTGGGTGCAATTATCTCTGGTCTCACTCCAGAGAGCATCGGTCGCACACCGCCCCAGTAAGGCGAATAGCCTCATCCAAATCTGGCCCGAGCGGCGAACTCACTACGATGCTGTCGGCGTAGTTCATGACCGCACACAGCCGCGATTCGACCATCTCGGGCGTGCCGGCGATACAGAAGGCGTCGATCATCGTTTCGGTTACTCGACCGAAGGCTGCGCGGAACTCGCCGGCCGAAATTGCCTCGCCGATTGCCTCTGTGCGCTCTGTGTCGATGTCGTGACGCTCTAAGACAGGGGGTGGCGCACCCGCAGCGATGAACGCAACGGGCGGGCGGGCAGCCTCACGCGCGGCTTCACCGTCTTCTGCGATGCTCACGCTCGCATACGCCGCGAAATCGAACTCGCCTCGTTCTACGGGTCGTTCCTCCAGTCCTTCCTCGACTCGTGCGCTGGCCCACGCGAGGTCATCTGGGTGTGAACCGTTAAAGAGGAGTCCGTCCGCGTGTGTTGCGGCCATCCGGCACATTCCCGGCCCTTCACCGCCGACGTAGGCCGGAATCTCGCCGACTTCGTAGTTCAATCCCGCATCACGAGCGGTGAAGGTTCCCTCATGGTCGATGCGCTCGCCGTTCCAGAGTTTTCGGGCGACTCTGAATGATTCGAGGACCGACCGAAGCCCGCGCTCGTCAGAGAGACCGAGATTTTTGAGCGTCGAGGGGTCGCCCGGTCCGACGCCGAACACCGCGCGCCCATCCGAGAGTTCAGAGAGCGTCGCCACCCGCGAGGCGAGCGTCACAGGGTGCGTCTCGTAAGGATTCGTGACGCCCGGTCCCAATCGCACTTCCCCTGTGCGGTCTGCAAGCAGCGCCAATGCGGCGAACGGGTCGCGGTTGTTGTAGTGGTGGCTCGCAAAGACGGTATCGAATCCTGCATACTCGGCCTCGACACCCAACTCAACGAGGCGTTCTGTGGGGTGTTCGGGCGTGAGTTCAATCGCCTGCATACGACCACTCCCTGAGCGCGTGTCTCACGAAATCCGTTTCGGCTGGACGAAAGAGCTTGTCGCTGCCGTCGAATCCCCCGAAGTCAAATTCTCGAATCACAGTGACCGGCTTCCCGCCAGAGCCTTCGCCGGCGACGAGGTTCGCCGTTGCTGCGAGTTCGTCCACCACCGATTCGACGGTGACACCGAGTTCGCGGCCGTCGCGGTCGTGTTCACCGCGCCAGTCCCGACTCGCCGGCAGGCCCGCCCAGCCGATGGCGACCCCGCGCTGACCATGCCGAAACGGTCGGCCGCAGGTGTCGGTCACGATGACAGGAACGCCGAGTGCTTCGGACAGTTGGTGCGCGCTCTCGCTCGGGTGCTTCGGGAGGAGCAAAATATCGTTATCGGGAATATTTGAGCGGTCGATACCTGCATTCACGCAGATATGGCCGAACCGCGTTTCGGTGAGGAGGAAGGGTTCATCTACCAGAAGTTCAGTGCTTTCTTCCAAAACCGCTTGAGCGAATCGGGGGTCTTTCTCCTCGCCCGCTATTTCTGTGAGTCTGTCTGCGATTTCGGTCGCACGCGGTCCCGCCGGGAAGTCCGCGAGGTCGCGCGCCCGGTCTTCTGCCTTCGAGATAACTGTACTCGCTACACACACCACGTCATCAGGTGCGAGGTCTGTGCGCTCCGTGATGAACGCGGCGAGGTCGTCGCCAGCACGTATCTCGGGGAGGTCAGATATCGAGGAGACGTTCATATTCGGCTTCCGGCGGGCGAACACTTCCGTACTTCGGGTTCCGCGTCAGCGTTCGCGTACCGTTACGTCGAGTTCGCCGTTCTCGACCTCGACAATCATCATCGAGGTCGTACTCGCAGGGTCGGCACCCGTTGCACTGCCGGGGTTCAGGAGTCGAACGCCGTCGATTTCGGTATCGAGCACCTGATGGGTGTGGCCCGACACACCAATAGCGGAATCGCCGCCCTCCTCGCGGACGATGCCAGCGACGCGCTCCTCGTAGCCGTCGATGTCGCCGGTTCCGTGGGTGACGACGAATTCTCTCCCACTGAATTCGAGGATTGTCGTTTCGGGCAGGCCGAGTCCCGAATCCATGTTGCCGGTCACGGCGGTCAACTCCATGGCGTGGTTGCGGACAGTTTCGAGCGTTTCCTGCGATTCGAAGTCGCCGACGTGAATCGTGTGGTCTGCGTTTTCGAGTTCGTCTGTGACCCATTCGGGGATTTCGTCGGCGCGGGTGGGTACGTGTGTGTCGGCAATGATGGCTAGCTGGGGCATACCCTTGCTTCGTATCCCAACCACAAAACTTCCCGCGCCACATTCAAACCGAAGAAGCGGATAACGACCGAATGGAAGAAACCCACGTCGTCACCTGCTTTCTCAGAAATCGCGGTGAGGTCCTCCTGTTCCGACGAAGCGACGAAGTCGGGTCGTACTCGGGCCAGTGGGGGGCGGTCGCGGGCCACGCAGAAGGCGACCCCGACAGGGCCGCGCGCGAGGAGATTCGAGAGGAATCGGGACTCGGCGGTGCCGTTTCGCTCGTTCGACAAGGCGAGCCGTTCGCTGTCGAGGACGGCGATACACGCTGGACAGTCCATCCCTACTTGTTCGATTGCGAATCACGCGAAGTCGAAACGAATTGCGAGACCACCGAGTTTGAGTGGGTTTCACCCACCGAGATTCGTCGGCGCGAGACAGTTCCCGACCTCTGGAAATCCTACGAGCGCGTCGCATCAACAGTTGAAACAGTGAAAGCAGACACAGACCACGGTTCAGCGTGGCTCTCGGTGCGCGCGCTCTCTGTGCTCCGGGACCGCGCTGGCGTACTCGCAACCACGGACGAAGATGGATGGAATGACCTCGCGGCGCTCGCAACCGACCTCCGCGCGGCGCGTCCAAGCATGACCGTCATCGAAAATCGCATCAACCGAACGATGGCTGAAGCGAACGACGACCGAACGCCCGAGGCAGTCGAGAGCGCAGCGAGGGTGGGTATCGAGCGCGCACTCGACGCCGATACCGAGGCCGCATACGAGGCTGCCGACCTCCTCGGTGAGACGGTGCTCACGCTCTCGCGCTCGGGGACGGTGCTCGATGCGCTCCGACAGGCCGACATTGAGGAAATCGTCATCGCCGAATCACGGCCCGCGCGCGAGGGTGTCGGTGTCGCAGAGGAACTCGCGGCTGAACGGAACGTCACGCTCGCGGTGGACGCGGCGGTTTCGCACCTGCTCACAGAGCGCCCGATTGAAACCGTGCTCGTCGGCGCGGACACGGTTTTGCCGAACGGAAGCGTCCTGAACAAGGTCGGTACTCGTGGGACTGCCATCGCCGCTTCCTACGAGGGTATTCCTACCTATGCCGTCGCCGCAAGCGACAAAATCAGCATCGATGCCGAAGCGGCTTTCGAGGATGGGAGCAGAGAGGCGGTTTACGACGGCGAGAGCGCCATCGAAGTGGCGAACCCGACCTTCGATTTGACGCCGCCCGCGTTCGTCACCGTCGTTACCGAGGATGGACGACTCGATTCGACGGCGATTGCCGACCGAGCGGACGAGTTACGCGCGCTCGCGTCGTGGTCGAACGAACCACGTTCGGATTCGTGATAGCCCGACTGGGCACTGGCGACGGTCGCTAAAGCCCAAAGCGAGGGCAGACCCGAAGATTCCCGTCTGTAGCTGCTCGATACGTGCAATGAAACTGCGACCGAGATGCACTGTCGGTCTGGGATATTCGAACATCCCTGTCACAGAACCCAGTGACGGCAGCCGAACCGTGCTGAACCGGGATGAACGGGTTTCTGACGTTTCCGCCGCTCTCAGAGGTCGCGCGGCTGGACGGTCTTGCGGTCGTTGTCCTCTGCACGCCGAGCAGCGTCCGCGAGCAGGTCTTCGACCTCGCTGTCGAGGGCGTCGTAGAAGTCCGCCGAGACGTTGTGGTCTGTGAGCTGTTCTTTGACCGCTGATTGGACGATGAGATCGGCCATACACGCCCTACTCCTGCCGACACCTACTTATACTCTTTCAAAGCATAGTGGAAGTAAAACCCTCAATCGCGTATCTTCGGAGTGAGAATCCCGTTTCTAGACCACAGGCCGAAGCCGAGGGGACGGAGTTGTATTCGACTGGTCGCGTCTTTCCACCGATTTCTTACTGTCGGCGGGCTTTTGCGCGTTCGACCCACCGCTCGATACGACTCTCTGAGATGTCGAGTTCCGCTGTGAGTTCTTCGGCATCCGCCGCCGCGAGGTCCGCGATGGTTTCGACGCCAGCCGATTCGAGCTGTTCGCCGTAGGAGGGACCGATGCCCTTGAGCACATCGACAGCGTGGTCATCCGTTTCTCCTGTTGGTTCCTCGCCGGTCGGCCCGACCGCCTCTGCGTCCTCGGTTGCTGAGATGGACTCGTTCGTTTCCTCGGTCATCGAGCCGGTCGAGCCGGCGGCATCAGCACCCGCCGCAGCGGCGTCATCCGCCGTCTCGTCCACTCCCACCCCTTCGGAGGCGGTCGTGTCCGCATCGCTCTCATCGCTCGACTCCGCTCCGCTGTGGTCTAATTCGAGGTCTGCGTCTTCGCTTTCCGGTCCGGCAGCCTCACCGGGTTCTGCGGCCACGTCCGTCTCGTCTTCTTCGGTCATGGAGCCAGTCGAGTCGGCGGCATCCCCGCCAGCAGCCGCGGCGTTTTTCCGTTCACCATCCGAGCCGGTCGTCTCAGCCGAATCGACATCGCTACCGGATTCGGGACCTGTGACTTCACCGGGTT
>DASSKS010000414.1:0-6790 GCA_035690245.1 Halococcus sp.
GACAATGCAATCACCCGCCGCTTCGCAATGGTTGAACTCAGCCGCTACGGTGACGCAGAACGGGCTTCCCTGTTCGAGCGCTGGATTGGAGCACTCGGTTCCGATGTGGATGTGGACCCCGACAAACTACAGGACCTCTTCGAGAGCCACCATCGGGGAATCAATGACGGAACCACCACGAGCGGCGAGGGCGGAATCATGGAGTTCGGGCCGATGCACTACGAGGACGTCACACAGTTCCTCACGCACGCCTGCGGAAACAGCGGCCCGTACACCGGTGAGGAAGGCGTCGCAGTCGGGCAGGCATTTGCGACGTACATCGCGCCTCGTCTCCTGAACGCCTCTGCATTGCCCCAGATCAATCGCCTTGCGAGTCACTACGAGACGCTCGACAATCAGTTCGAGGCGTTCGACCTCAGCCCCGCCACGGACCTCGCAAACCGGCAGGCAGAGGCTGAGGAGCGCGAGATGGGCGTCAGCGCCTATGAGTGAGGCTGTTCGGTACGACTACGGCACCTCCCTCTGCTCCGTGCAGGAAAACCGGAAGCTCATCATCGAGGACTGCAATCCGGACACGATCAGCGACGAACTTCGGGCGGCGAATTTCGTCCGAGAGGGAAGTAAATTCGTCAAGAAACGGTCTCGACTGCGGACCAGCCGAATCACTGAGACGGATGCGCTTCAGGTCCTTTCGGTACGCCTCGTGGATGACACGCTCCACGTCAAGCCTTCCGATGTCGTCGGCATCGTGCGGCTCGTCCCGGGGATGAGTGTTCAGGTCGAACCCAAAGTCGACTGGGAGCACGTCATCCAGATGCTCCTTACGGTCTACGACATCGACAGAACGCAGTCCTATTACGGCGTTCCCCTCGACGAGCTGGTTTCAAGCGGCGTTGAATCCGCCCGCATTATCGCCATTCTGGCGATCAACTACGTTCATGGCGTCAGAACGATTCGACGCAAGGGGTTCGTTCGAACCCTCACTATTCGTCGCCGGCACGGATTCGAGGGGCTGGGTTCAGTCGATGTCGAGCAGACGCTGCTGAATCACGCCACCGGGAACCCGGCTCCGACCTGGGTCGAAACACAGGTCGAGTACGGTAATCCGGTGAATTCGGCGATTCACATGGCGGGGAAACTGCTCCTTAGACTGCTTCAGCAGGACCAGGACGGCCATCAGCATCCCCGTCAGGACGTGCTTCTCTCGATGGTTCACCAGGAGGTAGAACGGATGGAGGAGTTGGGCATTCAGAGCAGTCAGAAACAAATCGGCACCTATCGTCGGCTCTCCCTCCATGACCTCCCCCGACAACGCCAGTACTACCGTCGTGCGTTCCATGCTACCCAATCGGTTCTCTTGTCGACGTTGCTCGGCCAGGCCGGTGGTGGCCCAGAGGAACTTCTCGTCGATTATGCGCTGAGCATGAATACATTGTTTCAGGACTACTCCAATCGAGTTCTCAATCGGAAAGTGGACGCCCTGCGCCGTATTGATTACCTTGACCAGCTATCGGGGGTCAAATGCGCGTCTGAACCGTCGATCCATCCCTTCGCCGGAAACAACGAAGCACGTCACCAACCCGACCACCTCCTCACGGACGGAGACGAAACGCTCGCGGTGCTGGATTCGAAGTATTATCGGGCAGGCAAGAATCCAGCGAACGATTCTGCGTCCCGGTCGAGGATGTTCGCGTACGCCTATCTCACGGAGACCGACCGGATGGCGTTCCTCTGTCCCCAATATCACACTATTCGGCTTCCCGTTCAACATACCGGGGCAGAAATAGCGGTCGTTTCGCCTGATGACGAATTTACCTGTGAAGTGTACGAAGCACTCATCCGAACGTACATTTTGGAGACGCTCACGATCAGCTATCCCGAACTCTACGTCTTCGATGCGGCGGCTGATGCACACCTCTGTCTCAGGGACGTTTCGGACGAGGCTCTCACAGAGGTTCACGATACAAACAGCACATTCAGCATCAACAATCCCGTTACGTTCTCTGACCGAGTCATCGCGGCGATTGCGTTCGCCTCCTACGGGCCAAACAAACCGGAACTAGAAAATCAGGGCCAGTGGACGAAGTCCCGAATCAAAGAGGCGTGTGCAAAGACAGACGAGGAAGGCCATCCAAAATATCCACAACACGAGACGACCTGCGTCCCGATTTACGATCCCGACGGGAATGACGACCACGGGACTGTGACCCTCCACTTCCTGAAATCAGACCACGAAGGTACCTCGGTTAGCACGGAAGGGCCGTTTCCCCTCATATGAGGAGAGCATCGGGGGCGCTATACGCGAAACGGTGCAACGAGCCATCCCGAACCCCGCTTCTTTATTTGCCGACCGAAAATCGGCTCCAGCGAGTAGAACTCGTCATCGATTTCCACGTCGAACGAATCACCGGCTCCCTGAACATCACCATCCACGACGAATTGAATCGCTGGTAACGGGCGCTGACTGTTGAGATAATCCATCTCTTGGCGCATCGTCGAAACCAACCGGTCACGGAGACCATCGTCTTCGGTAAGGACTTCTTCGAGTCCCGCTACGCAGATTTCGTCGGGGAGGTCTCGATTCCCGAGCTTCGTCACGAACTCCTCGACAGGAACTCGGTACTCGGCGGATTCTCGCTCACCGCTAACGATGATGTTGTACATACCTGCCACTGCGTCGATATCGCTCATGTCATCACGGTCTCACAGGAGCGTGAAATACGTTAGGCCCTGAGAATCTGACGGTACGTCTCGTCCCCAGTGATGGTCGCAAGTTCGGCGGCAACGTCCATCATCGCTCCCGTGACCGCTAGTTCACGGCGGCCATTCATCGGTTTGGTCTCCTCATCAGCATCGTATCTGAGGAGTTGTACTCGTTCGAGCGCAGAGAGTTCGTCAAAATCCTTTCCGTGGAGGTACGAAAGCCGGTGGTCATCGCACCATTGTGATAGCGTGAAGCCGTCTCTGGTGTCGAAAAGCGCCCGTTCCCGGAGGTCGTTTGGGCTGATTTTCGTTCCCCGACACAACCGATTTACGTCGTCAAGCGTGGGGTTCTCCATTGCCAAGAGACTCAGGTAGATTTCGTCGGGAGAGACGTCACCAGCGATGATATCGTACATTTCGGCGACGACATCACTACCGGACATGAACGTTCCTTCACGGTGGACCTTTCCGTGGTGTTTTGAGTACTCACGGAAGCACCGTCCGAGTTCGACGACGCTGATGTCGCCTTCGGAGATGGTTTGTCCCTCACGAATCTTCTCTCGGGTTTGTTGGGCAGTTCTATGCATCCGTCGTCGGAGCGCAGACCAACTAATTGGATTGCGGTCCGTTGCCGGCCGTGCGACCACGATCACGCTGAAGTTGAGTTCGTCGCCCACGAACCCGCTGAGATTGGCCGAAATCGGATACGTCGCAGTCACATCAAACCCTTCGTCGCACAGCGATTCCAGAAGCGTTCCCCACGATTCCTTCCCGCTGTGGCGATACGTGAACGTGAGTACGCCGTCGTCTTTTAGCACCTCGCCCATCCGCGAGAACGACTGCTTGAGTTCTCTCTCGAAGGCCGCCTCGTCTTTGTCGATGGCCGGATTTGCGACGATACTCTCCTCACGAGGTGTCGTTTCGGGTTCGAAGCAGGGATACTCGTCGGCGAGAAGCAGCCGTTGCCATACATAAAAGAAATCTGAAATCTCAGAATAGATAATGTTATCGTAGTACGGGGGATCTGTGATGATCGCGTCATACTCCGATTCGAACGCAACGTCTCGGACATCGCCTTGGTGGAGCGTATAGTCGCCGCCGACCGGGTGCGCAAACGAATCCGTTTGTTTGAGTTCTCCGTCTTCGAGGTAGCGCTCGGTCGGATGGTGGGCGAACTCGACGGCGTTGACGATTTTCTCCCACGTGTTCTTGAACGTGCCTCGTCCGGCTCTGGTCCCCCAGACGTTGTTTTCCGCATACTCGACTTGGGGGGTGTAGGAGTTCCGTCTGAAGATACCCTCTATTTTCGTCCCGGAGGTATTGTAGAGAGCGAAGGTATTCTGGAACATCAGGGAATCGCTGAAGGCGAGGAGGAGATACTCCTTGACGGTCTGGTCGTCAACGTCATCGATGGCCGAGAGCAGCGTCGAAAGACAGTAGAGCTGGCGGTCATTGAACATATCCGACCACGCCTCGTAGCCGTGGCGAAAGACATCGTTCCCATTTATTCGAGACGTAGCTGTGATCGCACCCTCGGGGATTTCACTCTGAGGGACATACGCATCTAGGCCCTCTGTCGAGTGCCACGCCTCGCTGGCGCGACTGAACATCGCCCGATCCTCCTCAGTTGCCCCGGTGTAGCCCTTGAACGTCGCCCGGTCCTTGCCTTCGTCCTCACACTCCGTACAGTAGTATTCAACCGCGTAGAGTTCTTCGGCGTACGATTGCCCGTCGGCGATAGCATCCACGAGAGGATACTGCAGACCGCACGACGGACACCCGTAGTTACCGCCTCGGGATACTGGACCGTTCGCTGGAACGTACTCGTAGCCACACTCCGTACACGCGGATTCGGTTCGGTACTCGTCGGTCAGGAAGACTGACTCACAGTCAGGGCAGTAGACATTATATTTGTCGTCGTCCTCGTAGCGGCCGTTTGCGACGCGGTAGTCTTTGAACAGCGAAACCGTCTTGCCACAGGAAGTGCAGTCGAGCTTCCGTACCCAAAGCGCATACACGACGTCTGCGACGTGGCCCTCGTCGTGAGGGCAGGGAGTCTCATAGTGCGACTGGAGTTCGTCAGCGACGGCCGCTCGGACATCCTCGAAGGCCTGTTGCAGTTCTTCGGTAGCTACCTCGTGGGCCTCCAGTTCCTTTTTCGAGATGAACCACGCGACTGGGTTCAGGTCGACGCCGGTAACGGCTGCCCCAAAGCGGATAGCCTCCATGAGGCTCGTTCCGCCACCCATGAACGGGTCGAGGACGGTCTTTCCATTGACGCGAACGTCCTTCGGATACAGCTCCCAGAGCGCGTCTGGATTGCTGAGACTGACCGCCTCGATGAGCTGAGAGAGGTCCTCAGTGGTGTCTTCTGTATCGCCGTCGCTGAACGCGGAGAGATTCAGAGTTTCCTGGTCTGCAGTGTGGCGTTCGACAGCACTTGGATCGTCGACTAACGAGTACAGAGAGATCGCTCTGAACACGCTCCCGAGCTGTCTAGCCCACCATTTGTGCATGGTGGACAGCGGTCGGTAGTACATCTTGGCGCGTCCCTCGCGGTCAGCGAGATCGTTCACCTGCTCGATAGGGAATCCTCGCTCGATAGGGAGCGTGTCCCGCGAATCCGCGTCCGGGTCAGACATGGTGGATGGTGGCTCTGTTTTCGTATTTGAAGATGTGCGTCATTCGAACTGGATGGTGACGTCGATGCTCGTGGCAGACTCGGGGATGTTCTCCAGAATGTCGGCGACGACCTCGTGGGATTGTCCGAGTTCGAGTTGGAGGTCCGTATGGGCCTGCTGGAACACAGCAACACCTTGGAGTCCGCCCGGTGCCGCGCCTTCGCCATCAGTGTTGAACGAGAGCGATCCATAGGAGACCGAGCCGGATTCGTGTGATTCGCTCCACTCCTGGCGCATTTCGGCGGGACTGTCGCCCTGATATACGAAGGTCCAGCCCTCTTCCGGCGGGATACGGAAGCCTGCGCCGGGGAACCAGTCTGCGGGGTCCGCAGAACCCGTTGCGCCGACGACGTAGTGCGGCTCCTCCTTTCCGAGGTTGGCAAGCAGGAAGTGCTTGGTTGCGGCTTCGGGCTGTCCCGCCGCGCATTCACTCCGGATCGACTGCACCTGGAAGGTGGCTTCCTCATCAAGGTCGCCGATGTGATTCAGGATTCGGTCGCCGATGTCCTCGGGAACCATCGGGGTGACGACGACAGAAGTTGGATCACGATCACCGAGGGTACTGACGTAGTCGCCCCCGGTTTTGAGTTTGTATCCCGCAGAGAGGAGCGTACTCACCGCACTGCGGAACGCGGACTCGGTGTTATCCTGCGGGAGGTACACCTCGGTGTCGTTGCGAATCGCTGTAAGAACCTGACTGGCGTCCGCTTCGCCGGCAGCACCAATCGTCTCCTCGATACGGTCTCGAACCTCGTTCGAGTCGACCGTCTCGGCGTCAGAGACATCGCGGAGCGTCGCGTCCGAGCGGACCTTGTCGAGGATTTCACTGCCGCTGATGAGGACGTAGTGGTCCTCGTTCGCCAGCCTTCCAGCGGCCATCTTGACGGCGTCATCCGGGTTCTGGTCGTGAATCCATATATCAGTACGCTTTCGAAGGTCGAGTTCGAACGGCTCCAAGTCGACTTCCTTCGTTCCCGCACCGAAGCGACTCCGCAGTTCGGATTCGACTTCCTCTGTTGACCACTTCTCGACATCGTTCTCCAGGACGAGTACCGTGTCCTGATTCAGCCCGCGGAGTTCGTCCGTGAAGCCGCTGCCGTCATGAGCGAGGATTGGCTTGTCTCCAAGCCCGTCCTCAACAGCGTTGACAACCGCCTGAACGCTCCCCGGAATGGGATACGTCGGTTCCATCAGGAACTGCTCGTAGATGTCGTCGATGGTCGTCTCGGAGCGGCTGTCGAGGCGAGCGCGGACGATTTCCCAGACGTGACGCTGGAGGTCGAAGGGGTCCGCCTCCGCCGCCGCGGCGATGTTGCTGGCGTTCAGGACGGGTTCGGTGGCGACGAAGTTCTCCAACGACATTTTGGCCGCGTAGCCGAACTCGTTGAGGAGGTCGTCGCCGTCGA
>DASSKS010000415.1:0-3517 GCA_035690245.1 Halococcus sp.
GAAACGCACTGGTTTTCGGGAGCGCACTCGCTGTCGCGTCGCTCGCATTGTTCGCCAGCGTGAACCTGCTCGCGGCGGCGCTCGGTCTGTGTGCCATCCTCTTTTATAGCGTGATTTATACGCTCGTGCTCAAACCCAACACGGTGCAGAACACGGTTTTAGGGGGTGTTGCGGGCGCGCTCCCCGCGCTCATCGGCTGGGTCGGCGTCACGGGAAAAATCGGGCTACCGGCACTCGCGCTCGCAGGCGTCATCTTCCTCTGGACGCCCGCACACTTCTACAACCTCGCGCTCGTGTACAAGGACGACTACGAGCGGGCTGAGTTCCCGATGCTCCCTGTGGTTCGCGGCGAGCGCGTCACGCGCCGGCACGTGCTGTGGTATCTCGCCGCCACCCTTTTGGCTGCGAGCCTCCTCACCGCGGTCACATCACTCGGCTGGCTGTATGCCGCCGTTACCGTCGCCTTCGGCGCGCTCTTTCTCTGGATGGTGGTGGGACTGCACCGCGAGCGTGACAGGAAATCCGCGTTCCGGGCGTTTCACGCATCGAACGCCTATCTGGGTGCGCTGTTGTTCGCCATCGTCGTTGACGCCATCGTGCTATGAGCTACGACCACTCCCTCAGTCGTCTCGCCCGATTTCGTCCCGAGCGCGAGACGCTCCTGTGGGGGGCGCTACTCATCAACGCCGAACTGTTGGCCGTACTTCTCTATCTCGTCCAGCCCGGAATCAGGGCGAGCGCTATCAGATACTACATCTACCCGTTCGTCTGGATAAACGTCGGTCTGTGGGCGCTCGTCAGAGTTGACCCACCGTCTGTGAGCAGGCGACGGCGATACGTCGCGGGCATCATCGCTATCGGATACTTCCTCGTGCTCGCCTATGCCGGTGGTCTCATCGGGCCGGGTCTCGGCGCGCTGGCAACCGGACTCCGTATCGCGCCCCTTCCACCCGGCAGTGGCCCGGCGCTCCTCTACAGCGGCGCGGCGATTCAACTCGTGCTCTTGCCGTACAAACTCGTGGGATACGCCGCGCTCGCGTATCTCGTTTATGCCACCGTACTGGATGTGGCGCGGTCTGCGCTTTCGGGTGTGCTCGGGCTGTTTTCGTGTGTGAGCTGTACGTGGCCCGTGATTGCCTCGGTCGTGGCTGGCGTCGCCGGCAGTTCCTCTGCGGTTGCGAGTGCGACGCTTTCTTCGTCCTATGGGCTTTCGACCGTGGTGTTCGTGCTCACCATCGGGCTGCTTTACTGGCGACCGTTTGGGGATTGAGCGGGCCGATAGGCGTAAATCGTTCCCAGCCCTCGAATACACATGGCGAGCGTCGAAATCGAATACTGTGTGCCGTGTGGCTTCTTAGAACGCGCCGAAGACATCGAACACGAACTCCTCACCAATTTCGGTGAGGAACTCGACCGGGTGTCGCTCGTGACCGGCGACCACGGGGTTCTCGAAGTCCGCGTCGATAGTGAGACTGTCTTCGATAAGGACGAAGACGAGTACGATGTCGATGGCATCGTGCGGGAAGTTCGCGGCCGATTGTAACAGGTGAAAAACGTCGGTGGCTAGCGACGCGCTTGCCGCACAGCGTCAAGTGCTTCTGCGGCCTCGCGGACGGCAGCGAGGTGTTCGCGCGCCCGTCCGAGATCGTCGATTTTCTCGGCCCTGCTCGACAGTTCACGGAGCGTGCGCGAAAGTGACGCTTCGGTTGCCGCGAGGTCGTTTGCGCCCTCGCCGGCCCGAACGCCAGAACGCTTTTTGCTGCCCGCGGTGTCGCCATCGCTTGCTGTCTGGGATGGCGGTGTGCGACGATTGCGGGTCGGTGTCGCGTTCGGTCGTTCAGTTCTTGCTTCGCTTGCGTTCTGTGAGCGGGTTTCTTCGGTATCCGCTGATTGATTCTCGTGGGGGTCGTTGACGGAAATCCGCTGGCCATCGGGGTGCTCGGGAGACGGTTCGGTATCACTGGCTGGTGTATCCGTGGTGGCTGGTTCCGTAGCTTCTGTGGTTTCTGTGGATGCATCGTCTCCTACAGCGCGCTGACAGTTTGAACAGAAGGTCTGGCCGTCGTATCGAAAGAGTGGGTTGCCACAGGTATCGCAGTGGGTGTTGGTCATTGTCGCGCCTTGGAGGAGGAGTTCGCTCATGCGTTCGGTCGTTTCGCGGTCATTTTCCTCCTCGGCGAAGCGTTTGCGGAGTTTCTCGCGTTCTGCTTCCTCGTCGAAATCGCTCATACCCATCGAAAGGCCCCAGTTCAAAAAAGGACTACGGGTGAGGTATGAGTCTGCGGTAGGGATACAGCGCGGAGAAATCAGCAGTCCGGGTTTTCACGAGCCACCTCGGAGAAATAAAAAATCTACCGATTGAGCAGCGCTCGCAACGCAAAGGTGAGGTTTTCGCGTCGTTCCATCACCCGGCGGGAGAAATACGAGAGCCATTTCCCCCCATACGGGACATACTGCCAGACGTCGTACTCTCTGGCGAGGTCGTACTGGGCTTGCTCACGGACGCCCATCAACATCTGAATCTCGAAATCGGTCCCATAGGTGTCGTAAAGCTCTGTTGCGTGCTCGACCATCGCCGGGTCGTGGCTGCCGACCGCGATACCGCCTTCGAACTCACGGAACATGAAGTCAAGACACCCACGGTACGCCTCGTTGACACGGGCTTTTCCCCGGTGGGCGATTTGGGCGGGTTCGTCGTAGGCACCCTTTACGAGTCTGACTTTTCCGGGGAGGCCCGCCACCCACCGGAGGTCGTCGGGCGTGCGCTGTAAGTTCGCCTGCACACAGACACCCACGTTCTCGTACTCTGTGGCGTAGTCGGCGTAGGCTTCGAGTGTGGCGTCAGTAGTTGTGTGGTCTTCCATATCGAGCCAGACGAAGCTTCCACACTCGGCTGCCCGCTCGACGATGGTTGCGAAATTCTCACGAAAGCAGTCTTCCGAGACATCGAGACCGATCTGTGAGGGTTTGACCGAGACGCAGGCACCGAGACCAACACCAGCGATGTCCTCGACGAGCGAACAGTAGGCGTCGCGGTCTGTGGCCGCGGCTTCTTGGTTGTCGTAGTGTTCGCCGAGTCGGTTACAGATGCTTTTCACACCACGGTCTTCGAGTTCGCGGGCGTGTTCGATGACTTCGGCGGGCGTCTCGCCAGCGACGAATCGGTTCGCAATCGGCGGAATCATGCGCGCAAGTTTTGCCGAGGCGGTGAAAGGCGTATCGTTCGAGCGAAACCGGGTGATTAAGACCACCCGTGGCCGACGGATGAGTGTGAGCCTCGTCGAGACCGTTGTCGTCGCATTGTGGGCGATGTTGCCGGCGTACGTTCCGAACAACGCCGCAGTGGTGTTCGGCGGCGACCGCCCCATTGACGGCGGACGCACGTGGGATGAGTCGCGCGTGCTCGGCGACGGCAAGACGTGGCGCGGCACAATCGGAGGAACGCTCGCCGGTGCAGTCCTTGCGCTGTTTTTGAATAGTATTGAACCAGCAGTTTCAGCCGCGACGACGCTCTCAC
>DASSKS010000416.1:0-3473 GCA_035690245.1 Halococcus sp.
GTGAGCGAGCGGCAGTTTTTAGTCCGCCGGAAGACGTGGTTCGAGACGCCTTCGGCGTCTCGTCATCACGAAAGGCGCTTCGCGCCTTTCGAACGACTTCGGCTCACGAAGACAGGTTTTTCCGACGAGTGGTGGCCGACCACAGGGAGGCCACCCGAGGAGGAAAAAAGTGGGCGTGCGAAGGAAACCTTTAGGCGGCTATCGGGCGGGCCACTCACATGGCCGAAACTGTCCTGCTCGTCGGCGGCGGCGGACGCGAACACGCCATCGCACGCGCACTTGCCGATACCGACGCCGACCTCTACGCCTGCGCGGAAAATCGAAATCCGGGCATCGCCTCACTCGCCGCCGGGTTCGAAACGCTCGATACGACCACTCCCCAAGCGGTCGTCGCCTACGCCGAGGAGGTGGGTGCGACGCTCGCGGTCATCGGTCCCGAAACTCCCTTGCAAGCGGGTGTCGCCGACGCGCTCGATAGTGCAGGAATCTATCCGTTCGGTCCCACAGCCGAATCGGCGCGCATCGAAACCGACAAGGCATTTCAGCGCCGATTCATGCGCGAAAACGAGATTTCAGGCTGTCCGGCGTTCGAGACCTTTGACGATACCGAACGCGCCTGTGCGTACATCGACGAAAGCGAGGAAGATTTGGTGGTAAAACCAGCAGGTCTCACTGGTGGAAAGGGCGTGCGCGTCATCGGTGAGCAAGTCGCCCCCGAGGAAGCCAAAGAATACCTCAGAGATTCGGACTACGACCGCGTCGTCTTGGAAGAACGACTCGTCGGCGAGGAGTTCACCGTTCAGGCACTGGTGGCGAACGGTTCTGTGAGGGCGACGCCCGCCGTCCAAGACCACAAGCGCGCCTACGAGGGCGACGAGGGACCGAATACTGGAGGGATGGGAAGCTACTCCGATAGCGCGCGCGAACTCCCGTTCATGACCGGTGAGGAGTACCGCGCTGCCGTCGAAATCATCAAGGAAACAGTTGCAGCCCTCGATGGATATGTAGGGGTGCTTTATGGCCAGTTCATGCTGACCGCAGACGGCCCGAAAGTCGTCGAGTTCAACGCGCGCTTTGGCGACCCCGAGGCGATGAACACCCTCCCTGTTCTCGAAACGGATTTCCTCTCGGTTCTCACGGCGGCACGCGACGGTGATACCCTTCCAGAACTCTCCTTTGCTCCCCAAGCGACGGTGTGCAAATACGCCGTGCCCGCGGGCTATCCCGACGACCCGGATGCGGGTACGAGAGTCGAAATCGACCCCGAGAGCGCGGGTGAGGCGCTACTGTTCTATGCAAGCGTTGACGAGCGCGAGGACGGTATTTATACGACGACCTCGCGGGCGTTCGCGGTGGTCGGCGTCGCAGACACCATCGAAGCAGCAGAAGAAATCGCCGAGACGGCGCTTGCAGACGCCGGAATTGAGGGCCTGCGGGTGCGCCACGATATCGGTACGTCGGACCTCGTCGCATCGCGTGTCGAGCACATGAACGAACTCCGAGAAGCGGGCGAGGAGTGAGAAATGGCCTCCCGCCACGACCGTCTCACCATCCACGAAACGCCAGGTTCTCGTAACTCCCTTCGACACTGGACCGAGGCGAAATCGCCGTGGAAAATCGTCTACAACTATCTGTTCGTTCTCGTTGCGCGGCTTGCGCCCTCGCTTCGGGTGAAAAACTGGGCACTCGGACGAATTGGCGTCCGGGTAGAACGGGGCGTCTCGTGGGGTCTCGAAGCCACTCCTGATGTATTCTGGCCGGAACTCATCACCGTTCGTGAGAACGCCATCGTGGGCTACGACGCAACGATACTCTGTCATGAATTCCTCCAAGACGAGTATCGAACAGGAGAAGTCGTGGTCGGTGAGCGCGCGATGGTCGGTGCGGGCGTCATTATCCTACCCGGTGTGACAATCGGCGCGGACGCGCGCGTGGCCGCGAACTCGCTCGTCGCCGCGGACGTGCCGCCGGGTGTCACGGTCGCGGGTGTGCCAGCAACAGCGCAGTAGCGACGCGAACAGAACGAGAGGGGAGAGGGTGTCTCGGTAACCGTGCGAACGGTCGTAGGAAAACTACGACAACTGGAGTTCGTTACCACACTCGGTACACTCTGCGACCATGTTCCCTTCATCGGTGAGCGAGACGCTGTGGATGGTCTTTTCGCCACACTCCCCACAGGGAACCAGCGATTCGAGTTGGTCCCAGTCGTGACGAGCGCCGGGTGCGGCGATGGCGAGACCAACGATTTGCTCGTCTGTGTCATTGTAACCATACTGGAACTCGCCGGGGTCGAATCGAATTGCCTCGCCTTCATCCACAATCACTTCCTCGCGGTCGGTGCCCACGTCGAACGTCGCGGTTCCATCGAGGATGTAAAAGGTCTCCTCTTGGTCGTGGTGGGTGTGGAGACCACCCGAAAACGACTCGCCGGGGTCGAGTTCGTAGTGGACGATGGCGGCCTCCTCTGCGTTCACTGCGTCGGAAATCGGTTTTCTGACCGTGTTGACACCCATTGGGTTCGGGACGTTTTCGACCTCCTCGACCGCGATTTTCTTCATGAATGTGCAACGCCCACGCCGAAGAAAAAGCTTCGCCACCGCATTCGAGGCATTCACTTTTCAGTCGTCGCTCGATTGTGGCCCAACGCCAAATGGACTCTCGCGTTCGGTCCAGTTCCATCCGGGTAGTCGTGTTTGAAAGCCCGCCGCGAGCGCGGCATCTAAGTCGTCGAGTCCTGCCGGTCCTTTGGTGTGGGTAGTCACATCGGCGTAGTGGAAGGTCGCCTCGCCGAGCATTCTGAGAGGCTGAGTGCCCGCTATCGTGCCGGCGAGTTCGCGGCCCAGTATCTCATCAACGATGAATCCGGGGTAGTCGCCCTCGACATCGAGGTTACGGAGAAGACGGGTGAGTGCGGCGACGTTCACCGCGAGGTCACCGTCTTCGAACACGGCATCGACCTCCTGTTGGTAGTCCTCGTGAGTGATGGAATCGACCTCGGTTTCGAAAGCCCGACCGAGGTCTGCTCGGACATCGTTTATCACGTCGACGACTGCGGTGCGCTCGCGGACCCACCGGTGTTCTGTCGCCACCGTTTCGGGAGTGAGTTCCATAGTCGTATGAAGCGGGCCAACGAAGTACGTCTTTGCGAAAGCTTTTATAATGGTCATGCTATAGATGAAGATACAAACGGGTTTTCCGGGCTCATGGCGTAGTCCGCAGTCCACGAGTTCGGACCCATGGACCCGCACGAGCGGGTCGAATGACTCCCAGAGCGTACCGTATGCAACACGATTTGTGCTTTCCGTTGGACGCGGCCGGCGACCGACGGCAGCGGACTGATTCGTCCGTCGGTTGCCATCCCGTGGCCAGAAAGCGCTCGCGTGGGCGGTACGTTGGGGCGAACCTCTCGCAATGACCCGAATCTCAGTGTTATGAGTACGGTAGATAAGCAACTCAACGAAATAGCAGCGACG
>DASSKS010000417.1:0-3019 GCA_035690245.1 Halococcus sp.
CGCGCCGAAACCCAATCGTCGAGTCCGCTCTGAGGTCTGGGGCCATCGGGATTTCGGTATGCTGGGAAAAACGATTTCGGCCGACGCCTACGCGGCGACCTCGGTATGGGATAGCGATGGCGGGGTCGTCACACACCGCAAATCGCCGCTCGCACGGGCACTGTACGTCTGTGCCAACAACTATCTGGGGAGACCGTCGGCGGCCGTGCGAGCCAACTGGACACCACGGAAGCAGGCGCGCTTTCTTCGCATCTACCTCCCGTCGCAGGTGACGTATGGGCGACCGAACTTCGAGGCGAGCGACGAACCACCCGTCGAACTCGCAGAAAACGAAACCAACCGACAACTGCTCGACCGGCTGCCGTGGGAGTCACTCATCGGACGTTCCACCGAAGCTACAAGAACGAAATGAAACATTCTGTTCTGTTTTGCGTCGTCTCTACATATATCTGTAACGAGTATCGTTGAAATCAACACGGTTATTTGGCGATTCAGGGAATTAATCGGTCGTTATCCGGGACCATCGCCTGCTGGTGAGACTGATTCGGTCCTCTCGACCACAGTGAGTCAACTATCACGAAAATCGGTCGCAAGCGGCTGCCGCTATCCGCTCTGATGATTTCAGACCAATCATCTGGAACGAACCGCCTAATGGGCGTATAGCTATAGCCGTTTGTCGCCCATCTGACGACGAATGAAAACCTACTCTCGCCGTAGCCCCTCTCGCTCTGGCTGTCGAAAGAAAACCGCACACAGAGGCGTACTGAGGAGGCTCGAATAATGAAGTATTCTGCCATACTGCGGTCGTCGCTCGGAACGTTCGCTACGAGAATCGGGCTGTCGGTGGTCGTCTTTTTAGGTGTGTTCTATCTCGCGGCCGCTGAGGGACCGGTGGTCCTCGGGGTTTATTCGTTGTTCCTCGCGGTCGTCCGAGTGGTCGACATCATGACCAACGTCGGGTTCGCCGAGGCCGCCGAGAAACGAATCAGCGAAGCCACAGAACGCGACGAGTTCTTCACCGCGATGTTCTCGGTCCCGAGTACGGAACGAGACGAGTTCTTCACCGCGACACTCCTCGTTCGTCTGTTCTTGTTCGCGCCCGTCGCACTCGTCGTCTTCGTCTTCCGCGGAGCGATAGCGTCCTACGTGGGTGGAGAGATGGTGATACCGTTCTTGCTCGTTGGCTCCTTTGGGTATCTCGTTCGTCGGACGCTCGAAGCCGGATTGGTCGGCGAAAAGAAGGTTGCCCGGGCAGGCGCGGTCACGTTCGTCTTCGCCATCGGGCAGTTGGGCTCGTGGCTCGTCCTCATCCCGCTCGGTTACGGCCTGTTCGGCGTCTTCTTGGGGTACGTCATCGGTCAGGTTCTCGGCATTTTTGCGGGGCTGTTCTTCCTGACACTCCGGCCCAAAAAACCATCCATCGAGCGCTTTCGAAGTCTCGTTCGGTTCGCCAAGTACGGTTGGATTGGACCGGTAACGGACCAATCGTGGGTCTGGACCGATACCCTCGTTCTCGGGGTGTTCGTCGTGCCCGCGCTCGTCGGTGTCTACGAACTGAGCTGGCAGATTACAGGGGTTCTCTTTTTGCTCGCCTCGGCCATCAGTTCGACGGTGTTCGCCACCATTAGCGACCTCTCGGGGCGGGGTGACACAGACCAAATTACCGATTTACTCGAACGCTCGCTCGTTTACACAGGAATTATGGCGATACCGGGTCTCGTCGGTGGAATCATCTTCGCCGAACCGATACTCGCGGCGTTCGGCGAGGAGTATCGGGTCGGCGCTGTGGTCATCCCCGTGTTGATTCTCGCGCGGGTGTTCCACAGCTACGAGGTGGTGTTCAGCAAGGTCATCGACGCGCTCGATAGACCAGACCTCACGCTCCGGTCGAACACGGCCTTTGTCGTGACCAACATCGTCCTCAATGTCGTTGCCATCGCCGCAGTGGGCTGGGTCGGTGCCGCCATCGCCACCACCGTTGCGATGCTACTCAAAACCGGACTCTCCTACCACTACATCCGCTCGATACTCGCGTTCTCCCTCCCAGTAAAAGAAATCCTGATGGAGGTGTGTGCTGCGCTAGTGATGGGTGCGTGTCTGTTGGTGCTCATCCCGGCCTCGACCGTCCCGATTCTCGAAACGGTGGTGTTCATCGGTCTCGGGGCCGTTATCTACGCCGTCTCGGTGCTGGTGTTGGTCGAGAGAATCCGGGATGCAACGATGGGGGCGTTCTACGAACTGCTGGTGCGGACGCAAGCAGTGAACAATTAGCCGAAGGGGAACTGAGGAAAAAACCGTGCTACTGGCCGGCGGTTTGTCCCGTCCTCCGACCACCGATGGCGAGTTGGTTGCGCACGCCGCGAACGAACGGTCCGGGGTCGTCGAGGTGGATGTAATCGAAGTGCGGTTGGTCATAACACGAAGACAGGACATCCCACAGCGCACGACGGCGCGTTGGCCGCTCGATGTGAGCGTAGTGGTCCCGGAAGACACTCCGGAGATACCGTAGCTCACCGAGGAGGAAATGACTCCCCGCGCCGATAGTGTATCCCGGCTCGATGCGGTCTTCGTTGCCGGTCGCTACGAGCCAGTGGGCATACGGGAAGTCGGCTCCGGCAACCACGTCCATTTCGATGGATGCCCAGACCCGTGGGTTGATCTCGGTGAATATGTATCCGCCCGACTCGATATCTCGAAGGAACTGTACCGAAGCGAGTCCGTGCCAGTCGAGATGGTCGAGCAGCGTCCGACTCATCCGTTCTATCTCGGGGTCGCGCATCGTCTCACGAAAGACGCTCGTGCCGCCGACGTAGGACTGCCCCCTGATTTGATGCTTTTGACACGTCAGTACCGACCGACCGTTCTCATACAGTCCCCTGAATCCGTATTCGACACTCATTCTCGGAACGATTTCTTGGACGATGGGGATGTGGTCTGGAACCTCCCGACCGCCTTTGTGCATCGTCTGTTGAATCTCCTCCAAATCCGGTTCGGTGCCGGGCGGGATGTATACCGGGTC
>DASSKS010000418.1:0-3725 GCA_035690245.1 Halococcus sp.
GCTCGATTGCCTCACGAATCCGCTCTTGGCTGTTGGCATACGAGAGTCGCGCATAGCCGGGCGTGCCGAACGCACTCCCCGGCACGGTGGCGACGTGGGCCTCCTCGATAGCGTTCTCACACCACTCCGTATCGTTTTCCCCAACAGGAAGCATCATGTAAAACGCTCCGTCGGGAGCCGACACCGAAACGTCATGGCCTGCAAGGAGGCGGACCAACAGGTCACGGCGTTCCTCGAAGGCTTCTGCCATCTGGGAGACTGCGCGGTCGGTGTTTTCGAGGGCTTCGAGTCCGGCGTGTTGGACGAAGTTCGCTGCACACGAAACCGAATGAGACTGAATCTTACCGGCCTGTGAGACGAGTTCGACAGGAGCAGCGAGATAGCCGAGTCGCCAGCCAGTCATCGAGTAGGCCTTCGAGAAGCCGTTGATGGTGACCGTTCGACTACCCATCCCATCGAGGGTTCCGAGACTCTGCGGTTCGATGCCGTAGGTGATTTCCTTATAGATTTCGTCCGAAATCACCGTGATATCGTGTTCAACCGCGAGGTCACGGACGCCTTCGAGTGCTGTATCGGAATAGACTGCCCCAGAAGGGTTCGATGGTGAGTTCACCACTAATAATTCGGTTTCGTCTGAGACGGCTTCTTCGAGCGCGGAAAGGGCGGGTTCGAGTTGGAAGTCGTGGGCCGCGAGGTCAACCCGCGAAAGCGACCCGCCAGCGAGTTTCGCCATCGCCTCGTAGGAGACCCACGCCGGGTCAAGTAAGCACACTTCGTCACCATCCTCGATAAGCGTCTGAAACGTCTCGAATAGGGCTTGTTTGCCGCCGGGCGTGACGATGATTTCCTCCGGCGAGTAATCGAGTCCATCCCTCCTGAGTTTCTCGGCGATAGCTCGTCTGAGTTCGGGAATCCCGTTCGAGGGCGTATAGCCCGTATGACCGGCATCCATCGCCGATTTTCCTGCTTCGACGATGTTTTCAGGGGTTGGAAAGTCGGGTTCGCCAACGCTCAGGTCCACGACATCGATTCCTTCGGCTTCGAGTTCGCTTGCGAGGGTACTGATGGCGAGTGTCGCGCTTGGTTCGACGCGCTCGACGCGCTCTGTAAACTTCATGGGAGTGCCTCCAGTTGGTCGAGCGCGCTTTCGACGGCACGCGCCCCGTACTCGACACGTTCGCGCGCCTCCGCGCCGCTCATACCGGGACCGAGAATCCCAAAGGCCACGGGTTTGTCACGGTCGAGACTCACGTTTGAGAGGCTCTGTGCGACAGCGCGGGCGATTACTTGGTCGTGGTCGGTATCGCCGGAGACGATTGCGCCGAGCACCGCGATGGCATCGATTCCTTCCTTTCGAGCGAGGCGGTCTGCGGCGAGCGGCGCATCGTATGCGCCGGGAACCGGAATCATCTCCGTGATTTCGGCTCCGCGCTCCGCTGCGGCCTCGCGCGCGCTTTGTTCCATGTCCGTCGCGAGTTCCTCGTAGAACTGCGCGACGACCAATCCCAGACTGGGCATATGTGCGGATGACGAGCGCGCGCCAAAGACCTACCGCTCCGGAAGTGCGAACGAATCCGTAAATCGAAAGAAAAACGATGATTGTCCATCACTCGTCCCCATGCCAACTGTTCAAACCAACGGAATTCAAACGTACTACGAGGAATACGGGGAAGGGCCACCAATCGTATTCCTCCATGGTGCGCCGGGCGACCATCGACTCTGGGCCGAACAGGCCAGACCGCTCGCCAGCGAGTATCGAATTATCGTGTACGACCTCCGAGGTAACGGTCGAACCGGCGGTTCCGAAATCCCGTCATATACGATGGAACTGTACGCCGACGACCTCGACGCACTCATTGCGGCACTTGACCTCGACCGACCGGCGATTTGTGGTCTTTCGATGGGTGGTATGGTCGCACAGACGTATGCAGCCAAATTCACGGAGAATATCGCCGCTCTCTGTACGTTGGGAGCAGAGACGCCAGAAATTCTAACACATGGTGAGTGGTTTGAGCGACGGATACTACCGAAACTCATCGAGAGGTTGGCCCCAATTGTCGGCGGCGACCGCCTCTTTTCGGCGTTGGACTGGATATACGAACAGAGATACGGTGAGGAGACGATTGGTGACCTCGAAAAGGCCGAACAAATCCAGCAAGCCCACGCTGAGGAGTACCCCGAAATATCGGAAACAGAGTTTGAGAAAATAGAGGATATGCTTACGTCGTATCCCGCGATGTCGGTCGATTACGCTTCGATTACCATTCCATCACTTCTCATGTACGGAGAACGCGAACGAAAGGTTGCGGCCCGCCATGCAAAATACATGGTCAGTGTTATTCCCGATGCTGAAGACCGTCAGATACCGAACGCCGGCCACAACTCACACGTCGATAACCCCGAGTTCATCGTCGAAACCCTCCGTGAATTTCTCACTACTGCTCTCGGATGTTGACGGGGTCGAATTAGCCACGTCAGTTGGCCCGCCACAGAAAACGAAAAACTCCTAACCCGTCACCAATCGTAAACCAACATGATATCGAGGGGCGACACCGCTCAACACAATCGTCGCGTCACCCTCGCTGTCGTCGCCATCGCTCTCTTTGGACTCCTCGCCCGTCTTGCCTTCCTCGGCGAGCGAATCGCCCACTGGGACGAAGCGCGCGTCGCCTACTGGATTCTGCACTACGCCGATACGGGAACCTTCGAGTACCAGCCGATTATTCACGGGCCGTTCCTCCAGCAGGTAAATCGCGTCGTCTTCGAGGTGCTCGGCGCGAACGACTTCACCATGCGGTTAGTGGTCGCGCTGCTCGGGGCCGCGCTGCCGCTCTGTGCGTTGCTCTTTCGAAACCGATTGCGGGGTGTTGAGACGGTCGCACTCGCGCTGTTTCTCGCCGCGAACCCGGTTTTACTGTATTACTCACGATTCATGCGCAGCGACCTCCCGCTTGCGGTATTCATGCTGTTTGCGCTCGGTTTTTTCGTCCGGGCGCTCGATACTCGCCGTTCGTGGTACGTCCATGCGGGGGTACTCTCGCTCGCGCTCGGGTTCACCACCAAAGAAAACGTCCTGCTATATCTCGTGACGTGGCTCGGCGCACTCGCGCTCCTCGCGGATCACCGACTATTCTTGGAACGAGGTATCCCTGAACGCTGGCGCGACACGCTCAGTGGGATTTCTCTACGCATCCAGTCGGTTCTTCGGGTTCATTCAGAGCGCACGCTCACACAGGACGGCGGACAAATGAGGAGTCAGCTGCGGCGCTTCGTTCCGCACACTGTTTTCGCTATCTTCGAATTCTTCGCTATCATCGTTTTTTTCTACGCGCCGCGGACGAACGGTGAAACTCCCGGATTCAATACACTGCTCTCGGAACCGGCAACGTTCCCGGCGGTGGTCTCTGAGGCGACGCTTGGCTCGTGGAACGCCTTTTACTCGCTGTGGGTCGAAGGCGGCCATCAAGACCACGCATACCTTCCCTTTCTCGGTGACTTCCTCGGAACGCTCGCCGCCGGGGCGGGCGCGCTGGTCGTGCTCGCTTTCGTGGGATTTCTCGCAGACCGGTATTCGGGGGAGCACTCGCGCGACCTCGTGGCCTTCTGTTTTTACTGGGGGTTCGTGAGCGTGCTCGGCTATCCCATTATCACCGACATCAAGGCTCCATGGGTAACAATCCACGCTATCGTTCCGCTTGCGATTCCGGCGGCGGTCGGGGTCGGGG
>DASSKS010000419.1:0-2863 GCA_035690245.1 Halococcus sp.
GGCCTCTCCAGTTATTCGGCCAGCAAGCACGGCGTCATCGGCCTCACGAAATCAGTCGCTCTCGAATACGCCGGGCGCGGTATCCGGGTCAACGCGATTGCGCCTGGGCCGACCAACACGAACATCCAATCCGGACTTGTAGGCGGTGACTTCTCCTCGATGTCGCTCAAACAGCGGGTTGGTGCGGTTGTTCGACTGCTCCGGACAGCAATTCGGATGATTCGAGCGGATTTCGATACGTCGGCAATGAGGGACGTCCCGATGGACCGCATTGCCAACCCGGAAGAAATGGCTGGTGCGGTAGCGTTTCTCTGTTCGTCTGATGCCTCATATATCACTGGCCACACGCTGCCCGTCGATGGTGGTCAGGCGGCCGACTAAGACGAGTTACTCCTGCTTTTCGCTGTTTGATGTGGCATTATCGATTGGTTTCGAGTTGGGGCAGCATCGCTTCGATACGTTCGACATCGACATCAAGCCACGCCGGGACTTTGAGTTCCTCACCGTACTCTTCGGGGTCTTGGTCGATCTCGAATCCGGGACCCATTGTCGCATACTCGAAGATGGCTCCGCCCGGTTCGGTGATGTACCGCGACTGGAAGTAGTCCCGGTCCTTCCGGGAAGTCGTAATGTAGCCGTTCTCCCGGAGGGTATTGCTCACCTCGTCTTGTTCCCACTCGTTCTCGACGCCGAACGCGACGTGGAGATACGTTCCGATCCCCATGATGCCGTCGGGAGCGTTGGGGCGAATGAGAACGTCTACTTTGTTGGCGTGCGAGGCACCGTCCGGTGCCGTGTACCGTATGCGGTCACCCGCCTGTGGGTGCGTCGCCTCGCCGATCCGGTCCCACCCCATGACGTCCAGTACGTCCATCGTACCAGCGGGGTCCGAGGAGTGGACTGTCACGTTGTACATCCCCCGGATGCCGTGTTCTGCGGGAACGTCGCTGTCCCCAGTCCACGGCTCGATGTCGGATTCGCCGGTCACGAGTTCGAACGGCAGTCCGTCGGGGTCGGTAAACTCGATGGCGGTCTCGCCGAACCGTTCCTCCGTGGTGTACTCGACATCGTGAGCCTCGAATCGGTCCTGCCAGTACTCAACCGATCCTCCAGGAATGGTCAGGCCGACCGACTTCATCATCCCCTTGCCGACCAGTCCTTCCTCCATCGGCATATTCGTCATCGGGAAGTACGTGACGATGGTCCCCGGCGTTCCCGTCTCGTCTCCATAGTAGAGGTGGTAGATTTTCTCCGGAACGTCGAACCGAACGGTACGCTTGACGAAGCGCATCCCGAGGACATCGGTGAAGAAGTCGTAGTTCTCCTGTGGATCGTCACAAAAGGCCGTTATATGGTGAATCCCGTCAATTGTTGGCATGGTGTAGTCCACTTCGTACTTTTGCTCCCGTCAAATAATACCTTTCGTGTGTTGACACACGACGTACACTTTTCGATGACTGAGGGGTCGGTAAACTCGTATAGTGGACAACGATTCCCCGGATCACCTCCGCTCCGGGCAAACACTGACCTTCTCGACCGCGAAACGATGAGTCATGCGTTCACATACTGTCGCACGTTCCGAAGAACCGGACCTGCACGTCGTCGAAACAGGACCGAGGGACGCACAGTCGCTTCTCTTCGTCCACGGCTACTCCCAGAGCCATCTCTCGTGGCGCGAGCAATTGCGTTCACCACTCGCGGACGAATTCCACTTGGTGGCGATGGACCTGCGCGGCCACGGGGACTCGGAGAAACCACACGAGGGGTACGGAGACAGCGAAAATTGGGCGGATGATGTTCGGGCGGTCGTCAAGACACTCGGTCTGGAGCCGTTCATCCTGATCGGGTGGTCATACGGCTCGCTCGTCGCGCTCGATTACCTCTCGAACGTCGGTACTGACGGCGTAGCTGGCGTAAACTTGATCAGTACCGTCGCCGGAATCGGAACCGACCGCACGAACGGCTGGCTTCAGGCAGAGTACTTAGAGTTGTTCCCGGATCTAGTCTCGACCGACGCCGAGACAAGTATGTCGGCACTCCAACGGTTCGTGGAGCTGTGTTTCGAGGGGGAGCTGTCGGCCGAGGACCGGTATCTCCTGTTCGGAACAAGCGCCACCGTCCCGCCGTACGTTCGTGATGGGATGCGCGACCGAACCGTCTCTCACGTCGAGTCCTTCGAGGGTCTCTCCGTACCGGTTCTACTCACGCACGGCACCCACGACGATGTCGTTTCGATGGACGCCTCGCGCGAGGCTCACCGCCGGATGCCCGAATACACCCTCTCGGAGTTCCCCGACAGTGGTCACGCTCCTCACTGGGAATCGCCCGAGAGATATAAACAAGAACTGCGGGAGTTCGTCGCTGATCTACGCGAATCGACGACTCCCTCGGAACGGTAAGTCCTCTTGAAGCCGGAACTCACCTCGCTACCGAGGCGAGTTGATCGTGCGGGTTCCGTCGGCACGCCGGGGCAAGCGGTCTCCACCCGGTCGATTGGGCGCAGTCACGCTCGCGTCCGCTCTCTCTCGGTGTCTCGGCACGAACCACCGTTTAAACACGGCGCGATACACATATCCGCTCCCGAGACGCAACCGTATTCACGATGAGCCGAGAGTACCCGACGGAGCGACCCATCGACGCCGTTTCGATAGACCGCGCGGACCGCGACGAACTGCCCTCGGAACTTGCGAACATCCCGTGGATAGACATCCACAACCACGCACATACGCTCTCCTGGAACGAGCGAGAGGAGTTCGCGCTGAGCGGCTGTGAAGGAATGGTAATGATGGCAGCGGCTTACTACTGGACACCCTATCAGCCAGTAGCACCAGCAGACGTTCGGTATCTCTGGGACGACGCGCTC
>DASSKS010000420.1:0-5244 GCA_035690245.1 Halococcus sp.
CGCAACCACCTAACGTCCCGATAGGCGTCGGTTTTGCCGGCGAATTCTCCCAGCGTTTCGTCGGGTACTCCACCTCTCTGTTCGTCCATTGTGGAGAATAATCAGTCCAAAATGGGGTGTAGTAATTCTCGGTTCGAATCGTGACTGCTCGCTCAACACGTCGTTCTATTTCTATAATCAAATAATAGCCATTACCTGAGACGACTATTTGTAGCCGGGAACGAGGATGACAGAAATCACGGACGAAGAACGAGAAACCACTTCTGCGGACGAACGGGCAGGAGCGGCCGTCGAGGACATCGAAGCACGCAGCGACGGCGGCCAAGCGGTTCGTGCGTCCCAGACGAGCAGTATTGTCAGACCCGGGGCGGGCATCGGTCACGACCACACACCCGAGACGGGACCCGAACTGGCGTTGACCGACCCGGCCTGTGAGGTGTTGGTTGCGATTCCCGCCTACAACGAGGCATCGACCATCGGTGAGGTCGTGCGGCGGGTCAGTCCCTACGCAGACCACGTGCTCGTTGTGGACGACGGAAGCGACGACGACACCGGAGACAGAGCCGAAGCGGCCGGCGCACTCGTCATCGAACACGGGCGAAATCGAGGCTATGGAGCTGCCCTGAAGACGGCGTTCGAGGCGGCACGGCGCTACAACGCGGTTCACCTCGTTGTCCTCGATGGCGACGGCCAGCACGACCCCGCAGACGTTCCCCGACTGGTCGAAACCCAAAAACGTACTGCTGCACACCTCGTCATTGGCAGCCGGTACGTCGACGGAGCCGAATCGAACGCACAGCTCTATCGCCGGGTCGGTCTCTGGACCATCAACGTGCTCACGAACCTGAGCATGGGCGTCGTGCGGGCCGCCTCGCGCGTGAGCGACACACAGAGCGGCTTTCGCGCCTACGACCGGGAGGCGATTGCGACGCTCGCAGAGGACGCGAGCATCGGCGACTGGATGGACGCGAGCACGGACATCCTCTATCACATCCATCACTACGGGTACGATATCGAGGAAGTCCCCATCACGGTCAGATACGACGTGGAGAACGCAAGCAGCCAGGCCCCGTTCTCTCACGGCGTCGTCCTCGTGCGGAACATCCTGAAGACAGTCGAACGCGACCGCCCGCTCACGGCGCTCGCGCTGCCGGGGTTTTCGCTCACCTTCACCGGATTTGGCTTTGGCTACTGGGCGCTCACCAACTACATCCAGTCGGGGATTTTTTCAGTTGGGCTTGCGCTCACCGCGTCCGTTCTCGTGCTCATTGGACTGTTCGCGTGTTTCACCGCAATCGTGCTCCACGCGCTCAGCACCTACTTCCAGAACGCCGGCATCGACGGGAGGGTTCGATGAGTTCACCCATAAATGTCCTCTCGTTCGATGTCGAACACTGGTATTCGGCCACGCTGCTCCGCGATGAGGTAACCAATCCGAAAGAACGAATCCACGAATCAGTGGAAATCGTTCTCGATGTGCTCGCCACGTACGACGTGCGGGCGACCTTTTTCGTCGTCGGCGAACTCGCGCGCGAACACCCCGACCTCATTGCACGAATCGCCGATGCGGGCCACGAAGTCGGCTCGCACGGCCACACCCACCGGCCGCTGTTCGAACTCACTCCTACTGAGTTCGCCACGGAACTCGGCCGGAGCACCCGAGCCATTCACGACGCGACGGGGGCGACGCCGGTCGGCTTTCGCGCGCCGAACTTCTCGGTGACTCCACGAACTGAGTGGGCAATCGAGGTCCTCGAAGCGGCGGGGTATCGGTATGATTCGAGCGTGTTTCCCGTCAGAACACCGATGTACGGGGTGCGTGGTGCGCCCGTCCAGCCCTATCGCCTCGACCCGAGCGCACCGTTCGAGGCGGGGTCACACGGAACGCTCGTCGAGCTACCGCTTGCCGTGTTCCATCCGCGGTATCGGCTGCCGGTTGCCGGCGGGTTTTATGCGCGGCTGTTGCCGACGTGGCTGCTGAAACGGGGGATGGAAACCCTCAACGCACACGGGGTGCCGGCGACGCTTTACTTCCATCCGTGGGAGTTCAACCCCGCTGTGGCAATCCAAGACCCGCCGGCGCACAAGCGTTTCGTCAGTTTTCACGGTATCGGGGGGCTGACGACGAAACTCGAAGCGCTGCTCGACACGTTCGAATTTACGACGGCCGACGCCGTTGCTCGTGAATGCGCAGGTCACGATGTGGCCCGCCACGACGCGCCGACGGCCATCGGGGGTGTGCGATGAATCGCCTTCCCCACCTCTGTCCGACACACTCGTTGCATCAGACCCAACCACGGGGATGTGTCGATTGTCAGCACGCGAAACAGCTGGCTATCTATGACCGGCACATCCGCGCCCTCGAATCGCAGGTCGAGCAACTCACAGTCAGACTCGACGCGCTCGAACTCACCGAAACTAGCGAGACTGCCGACACGCCGGAGGTCGAAGCATGAGTGAATCAACCGAACTGATAGTGCAAGACGTCTCTCCTCGCGCCCCCGAGTGGAGCGCCTTCGTCGAAGACCACCCCAATACAACGGTGTTTCACACCGAAGGATGGGCACGCGCCATCGAGGCGGCGTTCGGCTACGAACCGCGATATACACTCCTCACCGACCGTTCGGGAGAAATCCGTGCAGCGATTCCGGGGTTCGCCGTCCGCGAGGGACTCGGTACTAGTGTACTCAATCCGTTCTGTGAGTACGGCTTTCCGCTGACCAGTGAGAAAACCTCTGACAAGGTGGTGCTTTCTGCGCTGCGAAATAGCGAGACGCGCATCGTCAAGGACGCCGGCTGGAGCGGCGTGAGTGGGTACAACGCGGCCGGGTATGGCGGGGTTTCGACCGGGTCGGCAATTCGGCTCTCGCTCGATAGACCCTTCGAGGTGCTTTGGGAATCGACCTTCGCAAAGGACATCCGCCGGTGTGTGCGGACCGCCCGCGACGACGGCGTGAGCGTGACTGACGGCACACTTGCGGAGTTCTACCCGCTCTACCTCGAAACCATGCGCCGACTCGGCAGCCCGCAGTTTCCGAAGGCGTTCTTTGCGACACTTATCGAGACACTCGGTGACTCGGTCGCGGTCTTGCTCGCCGAATACGACGGCGAACCGATTGCGGGAGTGTTCCTGTTCGAGTGGGGCGATACCACGATGGTCTGGACACCAGCCTCGAAGCGCGCTCACTGGGAACACCGCCCGAATCACGTACTCTACGTCGAGGCAATCGAGCGCGCGTGTGCGGCCGGACGGACGGTCGTAGATTTCGGCCGGTCGCGGCGTGACTCTAGCGTCCACGGGTTCAAAGCCCAGTTCGGTGGGTTCGAGTACCCGCTCGTGAGCTTCGTCACGCCACCACACCACGCGGGACGCGCCTCACTGGATGGCTACGGACGATTGTCGGCGATTACCCCCCGACTTGCACCGCTCATCACCCATCCCACCGTGGGACCGAAACTCAAAGGATTCATCCATGAATAAACTACTCGGACTCGTCTCGGGCATCGCTCTCGTCGGAACCAGCCTGTACTGGCAGCGACGCGAGCGAACAGTCAAAACGAGTCTCACTGTCAGCCGAGACTGGGAAGCGAACACGAACAATACGAACGACGGCGAACGAGAAGCACAGCGCGCCGCACGGGAGGCCGCAGCACACCTCGACGCCAGAGTCCGTGACCTCCCGGAGCGAGTCAGCGCACTCGACGAGGAACGTCGTGACCTGCGCCGCGAACTCGATTCGGTCAGGGAACACTGGGCCGACTCGTGGTGGACGGCACACGCAGGCGAAACGAACACGGCCGGCGACCCACCCGTTTTCGTGGTCGAATTCGACCACGGGGAACTCCCCGACGCGCGCGCGTTCGCCAAACGCGCGATGGACGAGGACGTGATTACGCTCGTGGCCGCCCACGGCGATGGCTCCTTTGCCGTCGCGGTCGGTCAAGCGCTCTCTGAGACGTTTAGCGCAGAAGACATCGCCCGTGAGATCGCAAACGAGGCCGGCGGTGGGGCGGGCGGCAACGAGCGATTGGCCGTCGGTGGCGGAGCGACTGGCGCGCTCTCTGCGGGTTGTCGGCACGTCAGAGAACAGCTCACCCAATCGGGGATGGTTCGAATCGAGTGAGAGATACCCATGAACCGAGACCACCGACAGACGACACAGCGAGAAACGAACCCAGCACGCTCGATGCGACAGCATTCCTCGGAAAGGGACCAACCGCCCACGAGAGACCGTCTCCTGAACGCCGCAGCACGACTGGCAGACCGATACGGTGTCTCGTCGTTCGTCAGTGCAGCCTACTGGAAGCTCGACATGGTGTACTGTCTGGCGCGGATAGCGGCGGTGGGCGGAGAATGGAACGCACGGGTCGGAGACGCCACCGCTCGGTTCGGTCTCTCGACGCGGAGTGAATACCGGCGGGCAATGACGCTAGGCGGCGAACGGGCCGTCATCGAGGCACTTCTCGCGGAGTTAGACGGTACCGAGACGGTCTGGGATGTCGGCGCGTGCGTGGGGACCTATACGTGTTTCATTGCGAATGCACTGACAACAGGACACGTCATCGGGTTCGAACCCGAGACCACGAATCGGTCACGCCTGCGGATGAACTTAGAAACCAACGCCTCCACAGAGCGCTTTTCAGTCTCGCCAATCGCGCTGTCTGCCGAGAACGGGAAGGAGACGCTTGTCTCTGAATACATCGAAGCCGGCGGGGGCCACCACTCCCTCACTACGGACGAACTCGGTCCGCAAGTCGAAACGAGACGTGGGGATTCGCTGGTCGAGCGGGGATTCACCCCACCCGAGGTGCTCAAAATCGACGTGCAGGGAGCAGAGTTAGCTGTCCTCTGTGGGTTGGAGGGGGTACTCGGCGGAATCGACTCCATCTACCTCGAAGTCCACCCGGAAAAATGCGTGCGATACGGAACGACCAGCGAGGAGGTCGAGACGTTTCTTCGCAAAGCGGGCTATTCGCTCACCCATCTCGGAACACCGACGAACCGGCGTTCGGGCGTCTACTTCGTTCACGCGGGCCGATAATACACGTCTATTTTGATTCCAGCGGTGAGAAGGTCATTGTTCCCTCTGCCTATAAGGACGCCCTGCTCGCGCTCGCAAAACGGCCGGATATATACACTATCATCCCTCACCGAGGGATGGACAGCTATCTGCTCGGGAAGTACAAGGACGAATTCGAGGAGTACGTCGTCGGCACTCACCTCGCGGTCGTCCTTCGAACAGG
>DASSKS010000421.1:0-2086 GCA_035690245.1 Halococcus sp.
GAGTGTTTGGGAAATCCCCAACGGAAGCCCGCACGCAGATGAACTTCATGCTTCAGGGGGGTCTCGCGTTGCCCGAACTCTCGGGCCGTGAGAACATCGAGTTCTATACAGACCTCCACCCCAAGGCGAACGACGGCTGGCGCGAACTCCTCGACCGACTCGAACTCACCGGCGAACTCGAAAAGCGCGTTCGGGACTATTCTGGAGGCATGGTCAGAAAACTCGAACTCGCTATCGCCATGAGTGTTGACGTTCCGCTCTATTTGCTCGACGAACCGGTCGCCGAACTCGACCTGACGACCATCGACCAGTTTCACGCGCTGATACGCGAAGAGCGAAATCGTGAGAAGACGGTCGTCATATCGAGCCACACACCAGCCGATATGGAAATCGCAGACCGCATCGTCTTCGTTCGAGACGGGACGGTCGTTGCCGATGACGCTCCCGATGCGCTGTTCTGCGCGCTCGCGCCGGTCGTCAGGGTAGCTGGCCGTGCGGACACAGAGCAAGTTCGTGAGTCCCTTCGAGCAGGACGGTTCTTCGAGGGCGACGCGGTGCGTCGTGGGTTTCTCAGAGAGGGGATTGACTCCGAGACGGTCGAGAAATTCGGTGATGGGGTCCGAATCGAGGAACCGACGTGGACGGACCTGTTCAACTTTTACGTGTATATCGTACCGGAAGACGAGTGATAGCGGTGTTTGAAGACCGAGGACGGTATAGTAGCGATTTCTCCGCTTGCGCCGAGAAGGAGGAAGACAACTCCTTTGACCCGTGCCGCGAGAGGCGGAGTATGTTCGATAAATCCTCGTGGATTCGCCTGCCGCGCAACGTCGTGGTGGGCCACGGCGTTCTCTCTGAAACGACCGATGCCATCGCAGAACTCCATCTCACCGGCCATCCCCTGATTGTGACCAGCCCAACAGCACAGACGGTGGCCGCAGAGCGCGTTTCAGACGGGTTCGCCTCTCTCGGTACGGAGCCAGTAACGGTCGTGGTCGAACGGGCGAGTTTCGGGGAAGTCGAGCGCGTCACCGAGACCGCTCGCACGAAGGAAACGGGCTTTCTGGTGGGTGTCGGCGGCGGCAAACCCATCGACATCGCCAAGATGGCGAGCGACACGCTCGAAACGGGATTCGTCTCGGTCCCAACGGCGGCGAGTCACGACGGCATCGTTTCCGGGCGCGGGTCTGTTCCAGAAGGAGATACCCGCCACTCGGTCGCCGCCGAACCGCCTCTCGCCGTGGTTGCGGACACGGAAATCATCGCAGATGCGCCGTGGGAGCTGACGACGGCTGGCTGTGCGGACATCATCTCGAATTATACTGCTGTTCGTGACTGGCAACTCGCCCACCGGCTTCAGAATGTCGAATACTCAGAATATGCGGGCGCACTCAGCCGGATGACCGCTGAAATGCTCGTTGACAACGCAGACTCAATCAAACAGGGCTTGGAGGAATCGGCGTGGGTCGTCGTGAAGGCGCTCGTCTCCTCGGGGGTTGCGATGAGTATCGCCGGCTCCTCGCGCCCGGCAAGCGGTGCAGAACACCTCTTTTCCCACCAACTCGACCGCATCGCCACGGACACCGCACTCCACGGCCACCAAGTCGGCGTCGGCTCCATCATGATGGAGTACCTTCATACTGGTGACACAGGCCGGTGGCGCAACATCCGTGACGCTCTTTCGCGCATCGGTGCGCCAACGACCGCAGACGAACTCGAAATTAGTGAGAGAGATATCATCGAAGCACTCACGACCGCTCACGAAATCCGCGACCGCTATACGATTTTGGGGACTGGAATGAACGAAGCCGCCGCCCGCGAGGTCGCCTCGGTGACGGGTGTTATCTAAGACCACTTTTTTACTTCACCCCCGTTGCTCGCTCGCTACGCTCACTCGCAAGGGGGTTCGCAAAAACCTGGACTAAAAACTGCCGCTCACTCGCGCCTGCGGCGCTCATTCACGGTACAACTACTGGTGCTTTCCGCACCGCAACCGCACAGCACCGCTGAAGCCCTCGCTCCCTCCGGTCGCTCGCCCTTCATCCGCCAGGAACCGCCTCCGCACCGCAACCGCCGCTCCGCACGG
>DASSKS010000422.1:0-4879 GCA_035690245.1 Halococcus sp.
TCCCGATTCGGAGATTTGAGCCGTTCTACAAAGTGCGTCGTAGAGTCAGGAAGCCGCTCCCTCAGCGAGCGCGTCAGCGCGAGCAGGGCGCGGTAGTTCACCTGCCCACGATTGGTTTTTGATATGTTTCGATATTCTTACGAAATTTTTATTGAACTGCATTGCAGACGTAGATTACTAGCCCGGGGGTATGGATGAAGATAGTATGCAACGATAGTTTGAGGAAGCACGATAAGAAAGATACTGGTGTGGTAGAAGTGACATCCTCCCCGCCTTACTCGCACCTTCAGTGTGCTGGCATGACGCACTTCCAGCGCTCCTTGAGGGTGGGGTTTCCGCACTGGAGGCGAGAATGAAGGCTGTTGTGCTCGCTGGCGGATACGCGACACGGCTCTGGCCGCTCACGAAACATCGTCCGAAGATGTTTCTTCCAGTAGGTAATTCCACTATTATTGAGGATGTGTTTGAAGGTTTGGAGACTGATGACCGCATTGACGAGATATACGTTAGTACAAACGAATGCTTCGCGTCCGAGTTCGAAACCTACCTCGCTCAGAGCGGGTTCACGACGCCTCAGCTCAGTGTTGAGGATACTACCGAGGAAGAGGAGAAGCTCGGTGTCATCGGCGCACTCGCACAGCTCGTGCAACGGGAAGGAATCGATGATGACTTGTTCGTGATCGCGGGTGATAACCTGATCAGCTTCGATATCAGCGATTTCCTCACCGAGTTTACGGAGCGCGGAGCGACGACAATTGCTGCCTACAATGTCGGTTCGCGTGAGCGTGCGAAATCGTATGGACTCGTCGAACTTGACAATGATCGCGTGGTCGGCTTCCAGGAGAAACCCGACAACCCCAGTAGTACGCTCGTCTCGATTGCTTGCTATGCTCTTCCAGCCGAGGCGGTCGCATTCGAAGAGTATCTCGCAGGCGGGAACAATCCCGATGAGCCCGGCTGGTTCATCCAGTGGCTACAAGCACGTACTCCAGTGTTCGCTCACACGTTCGACAGCGCTTGGTTCGATATCGGAACCCGAGACAGCTATCTCGACGCAGTCAAGTGGACGCTTGACGACACCAACCTGATCGCGGAAAGTGCTACCGTTGAGAACACCGATATTGGGACCGGTGTCCACATCATGCCGGGTGCGCGGGTCGTCGATTCGGTTGTCGACCGGTCGGTGATCTTTCCAGAAACAACCATTGACGGCTGTGAAATCCGTGACTCAGTTATCGGTAAGCAGGCTCGTCTTGAAGATATCAACTCGACAGGTGCGCTTATCGGTGCCTATACCGAAGTTCCAAATCAGTAATCGCAGGTTAGGTTCGACTCCGGATGGTCGAGGTAAGCCATGTGAGATCGATGTCGGTCCGCGCCTCGAACTGCTCGATCAAAAACACATCCGTATCGGTGAAACCTCTCGTGACGATCATCGAGACGAACTGCGCGACGTACAACGTGATTCCGATACCGACGAGTGCGACCAGTCCGAGCACTCGTTCGGCAGTGAGGGACAGCACTACGAGTCCGACGGCAGTCGTCGGCATGAGTGGTTTGAGCGCGGCCGCCGAGAACGGATGACTCCCGATCGCCCGGTATATCGCGGCGACCTCAACCACGTTGTAGACGACATATCCGACGACCGTCCCGAGTGCTGCACCGACAATGCCGAAGCGCGTGATGAGAACGGCGTTCAGACCGATGTCCACGACGATGCCAGCGAATGCCGAATAGAGTTCGATCCGTGGTCGGTTGATTGCCTTGACCGTGTCGCCGTCCAACCCGACGAAGGCACGAAAGAACAATCCGGCCGTGACATCCTCCCCGCCCTACTCGTTCACCCCACAGAGGGTTCGCTCCTTGAGGGCAGGGCTTCCACACAGTGGGAGTCCGGCCAGCCGATCCCAGCTAGTGAGGTTTCAAGACGACCACGTATCCAAGGTCATCTGCGCCGCCCCCGCGCGGCTCGTCAGCGAGACCACCCTCGAACTGTTGCGCACAATTTCCCGGCAACGCCCGCGGAGTATGCGTGGGACGGCAACCCTCGTCGAGCGCGATTTCAAAGATGTACCTCGAAATCTGTACGAACTGGCCGGGTTCGGCGTGATCGAATTCGAGGAAGACGGATGGGCGAAACGACCCGTGATCCGATTCGACAAACTTGTTATCGATATCCCGGTTACAGCGATGTGAATGGCCGCGAGCGAGGGGTTTTCATCCGGAAGAGAATTGTAAGTGCTTTCCTCGCGCTCTCAGCAAATCGCCTAGTTCGACGGCACGCCGTCAGCTGGAATACGCCCTCCGCCTCGCGCTCGCTCATATCCGATGGTATTACGCACTTCCGCAAATATCCTTTTCGAGCGACTGGCGCGATGTGACTGCGGAAGTAGTCGAGAACTGGATGCGCACGTTTGGGGTTCTAGGAGTAGCTATTACGACAACGATACTCGTTCGACTAAACGATGTCAGGATGGATCGCTATGCCGAAGACATCGAAGTTCGGATACGAGTTTCGTTGGTTTACATTCCTATGTCACGATTTGTGGCTTTCTATTCTAAATAACCCATATCTCGGAGATGTTCTCTAGCATCGCTCGATAGCTCGGCAGTGCTCCCTTCGTTGGCATCACTCTGCTCTTGAACTCGCTTCAGCAGTGTTGCCGCCTCACTCACGCTGACGTTCGGTTTTCCATATGTTGTTTCGTTTGAAATATACGAATTGAAGGTCTTTCTTAGACAGCGACGGACGAACGTTCGCTGGACTCCCTGAAGCGTTTGGCCGAATAGACCGACCAGTCGTTCCGGCAACGGCGAGCGGGAAAACACCTGACCTCCATCGGTGTCCCATACGCTCTCATAGCTCGAAGTTGGTGAGACTGGGAATCGATTGAGAGTATGTTCCTTACGATAGAACGAACAGCCATACTCGCTTCGTTGACTGTCACGAAGCGAACGTCCATCGAACTGCCACCCGTCCATCGCTGTCCCGAGAACGTCCAGAACGGTCGGTAGGAGGTCGATGTGTCGAAAGAGCATCTCGGACCGTCGGACATCGATTTCGGGATGAACAAACACAGTCGGGACGTAGACGTGTTCCGGCCGTATCGGCCCGTTGTGTCCAAACATCCCGCCCTCGCCGAGCAGTTCGCCGTGGTCCGATGTATAGATTACGAGCGTGTCGTCAAGTCGCCCTTCTCTGTCAAGGGCAGCTATGCGACGGCCGAAGTCTGCCGCGTCTCGTTCGACACCCAATCGGTACTCGTTTCGCAATCGTTCGAGCGTCGCGTCGCTCCGCTCCGCGAAATACTCGCGCGCTGTACCACCGAACCCGCCATACGGAGCGTGTCCTCCCTGACTCCGCTCCATGCAGACAAACGGTTCCGAAAGTCCCTCGAACGGGTCTGAGAGTTCGTTCGACGGGACGTTCAGCACCGAAAAAATCGGGTCGTCAGTACCGGCGACGCCAATAGTGTTGGTGAATCGTGTATGGTGGTCTTCGATGTCGAACAGTCCGTTCATCGAATCGGGGATGTGTCGACTGAACTCGCTCACGCCGTGCGAGGGGAGATATCGGCCGGTGACGAGCGAGGCGAACGAGGTCGGGCTGTGGATCGATGCGGCGACCGACTTCAGGACGGTTCCGCGGGAAGCGACTTCTTCGGGAAGAGCGTCCCACCGGACTGCGTCTCCAACGTAGATAAAGACGTTATCGACATCAATGGCATCCAATTCCGATTTGAACGTCCTAGTCATCTCATGTCACAGTCAGCCGTGTGTAGAACCCAGTCGGTTACATCTTCACATTCCCGAGTTTCACTGAATCTATACATAGTCGAGTTCCTCCAATCGATTCATCGCCTCCGCTGAAATGTCTTCTTTGAGGGCGTTGACGGCTCGTTCGTCGAAGAGGTTCTTCCGAAGCATATCCAACACAACCAGAGCGATGCTGACCATTCTTACTCCATCTCATCGTAAGGTGTGGCTATAGGCGTTCTGTTCTAACGATGATATTCACTGAAAGAATTAAACGGGCGTGCGACGATATCCGACTCGAATGAGTACCATCTGTCTCCTCAACGCACTGTTCCCCCCGGAGTCTCACGGTGGCGCAGAGAACTACGTGCTCCGCACCGCAAAGGCGCTTCAAGCGAGGGGCCACGAGGTCACAGTGGTAACGACGAAACCTTATGATGGTCTTCGATCACTTCGGCCCGAACAGACGATATATGAAGGAGTGGCTGTTTGGCGGTTCTATCCGTTCAACCTTTCGTATCGGAGCAATGGAACCGGCGAGAACGTGTTCTCTAAAGGAATCTGGCACCAACTCGATACGGTCAATCCACACGCGGCCCACACCGTGGGACGCATACTGGATAGCGTCAATCCTGATGTCGTTCACACGAACAACCTCATGGGTATTTCGACGAGCGTTACCAAAGCAATCGAGCGCCGCGAGACGAAACACGTCCACACGCTCCACGACTATAGTCTCATCTGTCCGAAGAGCAACCTCCTCCGTGAGTGGACGGCCCCGGACGACGAACTCGTCGTCTGCGAGGACCCGCCCGTTCCCTGCCGACTGTTCGCAAAAGAGAAACGGACGCTCCTCGGAACTCCCGATGTTGTGACTGCACCCAGTCAGCACGTCATCGATGTCCACAGAAAACACGGGTTCTTCGAAGGGGTCAAGTGCCGACGAGTTCGGCTGGGAGTCGAGTCTGTCGCCGAAAACGTCCCTTCCTCTTCGGTGAAATCGTCCGTCCTTTACGTTGGAAAACACCTGCGTGCGAAGGGACTCGATACGTTGTTCGCGGCTGCACAACTCCTACCAGATGTTACCTTTCACCTCTGTGGGAAGGGACCATACGCCGAGACG
>DASSKS010000423.1:0-9414 GCA_035690245.1 Halococcus sp.
GAATCGGTTTGCTGCCAGACGCTGGAAACAACGATTTTGTGGAGTGAATCTGTATGAATCGGTACTGGCAGGTGGCCCGGCGAGTCGTGTTCGCCATTTTTGCAGCGTATCTCGTGTTGTCGGTCATTTTTGTGTTCATTGCGCTGACGCCCGACCCGCAACTCGCAACGCTCAAGCGGGCCGCAGCACAGGAAGCAGCAGACGAAGACGTCCCATTGAAACAGACGGATTCGTGGGAGCGGGTGATGACGTACAAACAGCGGCGTGGATTGGATGAACCGCTGCTTACACGATATCGAAACTGGATGGTCTCGTATTCGACCTTCGACTGGGGTGAGTCGTATGGCGCAACTGGACAGACGGCATTTGGAGGAAGCTATGGGTCTGGATACACAGGAGGCGTTTCAGTGACGAGTTTAGTCGGAAGCGCACTGTCCACCACGCTTCGGTATGTGATTCCAGCGGTGATACTCGCAGTCATCGGGGGTCTGCTCGTCGGGTTGTACACCGCAACCCACCAGCACACGCTTCTCGATAGGGTGGGAACGAGCATCGCGTACTTCGGATTCAGCCTGCCGAATTTCTGGCTTGCGGCGATGGTCTCGGTCGTTTTGGCCGGTGGCGGCTGGGTGGCCGGACTCGGCAGCGGAACCCATTCACTTTTGACCTCGGTGATTTTTCCCGCTGCAATCGTTGGCACTAGTCTATTCGCCGGACAACTCCGCTACGCGCGAGCGCAATCGCTCGAATACATCGACGCGGAGTTCATCAAACTCGTTCGGGCAAAAGGAGCCTCGGAGTGGCGCGTCGCCCGTCATCTCCTCCGCAACGCGGCGATTCCGCTGTTTTCGTTGTTTTTCTCGGATATGATTGGGATTCTCGTGCTGAATATCTTCGTCATCGAGTACGTCCTCGGGATTCCCGGACTCGGCCAACTGAGCCTTGTCGCCATTCAAGGCCGGGATTTGCCGGTCATCCTCGGTACGTCGATGGTCATCATTCTTTTTGGTATCGTCGGCAACCTCCTCCAAGACATCGCCTATGGAGTGCTTGACCCGCGCGTCGAGTAACGTGAAGGCTTGGTCGTGGCCGGTCAGTCGTCGCCGTGGGCATCGGTGATGACGACCTCACCGCCCTCGACAGTGACGTTGATGAGCGTCTTCACATTGTACTCGCTGTCATCGAGGTCGTTCCCACCGCCGTCTTTTTTGATGACCGCGACAATGTCGGCGATTTCAGCCCCGATTTCTTCGAGCGCGCCGGTGATTCCCCGGAGGGTTCCCCCAGTCGAAAGCACGTCATCGAGGAGGAGTACCCGGTCGCCCGCATCGACATCGTTGACGAACATCTCGTTTTCGGAATAGCCCGTGACTTGTGAAAGCGCGACTTCGCCCTCTAATCCATACTGACGCTTTCTGACCACCACAAGCGGGATGTCGGTCATCAGTGAAACGGCAGTCGAGATGTGAATGCCCATCGCCGCGGGCGTGACGATTTTATCGACATCCAAATCCGCCTTGCGGATGATTTTGATGACGATTTCGCGCAGGAGTTCGGGTTCGAGCATCGGCACGCCGTCGCTGATGGGATGGACGAAGTAGTGATAGCCCTCCTTTTCGATGACCGGCGCATCGAGGAGTGACTCCTCCAGTTGATTCATGCTGGCGGTACTGCCAGTCGTGGGTAAAAGTTGACGGTCGATGGTCGTCCGCTATCCGAGAAACGAAATCACGAGACTGAACGCGATTCGAGGGTTTTGAATCGGCTTTGCGTGAGGTCATCTATCACGAACCCCGGTGGTTCGGAACCTTCTTTATCGACGTTCGTGACTATCCATCCACGATGGCTGTACTCTGGCTTTCGGAGGTCGGCAAGGACGACATCGACGCCGTGGGCGGGAAAGGCGCGTCGCTCGGCGAACTCGCAGGTGCCGGGCTACCCGTGCCACCGGCGTTCGTCGTCACCGCTGACACTTATCGCTCGTTCATCGAGGAAACCGGTATCGACGACGACCTGTTCGAGGCCGTCGATGTCGACCCCGACGATTCGAGCGCGCTCGCCGAAGCCCAATCGCGCGCCGAAGAACTCATCCTCGACACCGAAATGCCGGAGGAGTTGCGCGAAGAAATCATAGAAACCTACGGAAATCTCGATGACGGGGAGGCGTTCGTGGCTGTTCGTTCCTCTGCCACCGCCGAAGACCTGCCCGACGCCTCGTTTGCAGGCCAGCAGGAGACCTTTTTGAATGTCACAGGGGAAAACCTCGTACAGCGGGTCAAAGATTGCTGGGCCTCGCTCTTTACTCAGCGGGCGATTTACTACCGCGAACAGCAGGGATTCGCCCACCGGGATGTCGATATCGCGGTCGTCATCCAGCGGATGGTCGATGCCGAGAAATCAGGGGTGATGTTCACCTCCCATCCCTCGACTGGTGCGCCAGAAGTCATCATCGAGGCCGCGTGGGGTCTCGGCGAAGCCGTCGTCTCGGGGGAAGTCTCACCCGACAACTACGTCATCGAGCGAGAAAGCGGTGAAGTCGAGGAAGTCACGGTCGCAGACAAGAAGACGATGTGCGTCAAGGATTCTGAGACCGGCGAGACGACCATGACGGAGGTTCCCGCGGACAAACGCGAGGCGCGAGTCCTCGATGACGAGGAGATTTCTCGACTCGTCGAAATCGGCGAGCAGGTCGAAGACCACTACGACGAGCCACAGGACGTGGAATGGGCGATTTTCGAGGGCGACGTGTTCATGCTCCAGTCCCGCCCCATCACGACCATCAACGAACCCGACGAGTCGGCAGAGGCGGGCGTCGCCGACGGCAGCGGTGCGACAGAGGAAGAGGAGTCCGCAGAGGAGGTCATCGTCACGGGATTGGGCGCGAGTCCGGGCGTCGCAAGCGGTGCGGTGCGAATCGTTGAGGCGCTCGACCAACTCGATAAGGTCGAGGAGGGTGACATCATCGTCACCGAGATGACGACTCCCGACATGGTGCCGGCGATGAAGCGCGCGAGCGGCATCGTCACCGACGAGGGTGGCATGACCTCTCATGCAGCCATCGTCTCTCGGGAATTAGGCGTGCCGGCGGTCGTCGGTACGGGAAGCGCGACGGGTAGTTTGGAAGACGGCCAGCTCATCACCATCGACGGCGACAAGGGGACGATACGCGAGGGCGAAGCAGGAGACGGCGAGCGCGATGCGGTCGAGGAAGTCCGCCCGCAGGCACCCGTCAAGCCGATGACCGCAACCGAGGTCAAAGTGAACGTCTCGATACCGGAGGCCGCAGAACGCGCCGCCGCCACGGGCGCTGATGGCGTTGGACTCCTGCGACTAGAGCACATGATTCTCTCGACAAACAAGACTCCCGAGAAGTATATCGCAGACCACGGCGAGGACGAATACATCGAAGAAATCGTCGAAGGAGTCCGCAGAGCCGCAGACGAGTTCTACCCCCGACCAGTGCGTGTGCGGACGCTCGACGCGCCCACCGACGAATTCCGCCAATTAGAAGGCGGCGACGACGAACCGAAAGAGCACAACCCCATGTTGGGCTATCGGGGCATCCGTCGAAGCCTCGATAGACCCGAGATATTCGTCCACGAACTCGAAGCCTTCCGCAGGCTCTACGAGATGGGCTACGATAACGTCGAAATCATGTTTCCGCTTATCAATGATGTCGAGGACGTGATACAGGCGCGAAAGCTGATGGAGGAGGCGGGAATCGATTCCGACCGGCGCTCGTGGGGCGTGATGGTCGAGACGCCCGCGAGCGCGCTCTGTATCGACGAGATGGCTTCTGAGGGCATCGACTTCGCTTCCTTCGGGACGAACGACCTGACCCAGTACACCTTGGCCGTGGACCGAAACAACGGACAGGTCGCAGACCGCTTCGATGAACTCCATCCCGCAGTGTTAGAACTTATCGGCACGACCATCGAGACCTGCCGCGAACACGATGTCTCGACGAGTATCTGCGGGCAAGCGGGTTCGAAGCCACAGATGGTCCGCTTTCTCGTGAACAAAGGGATTTCGTCGATTTCTGCGAACATCGACGCGGTTCGTGACGTCCAACACGAGGTCAAACGAGTCGAACAGAAACTCATTCTCGATACAGTGCGATAACGATTCGACACGCGCGAAGTCACAACTGCTAAAGCCGTGATGATCTAATCTCATTCATGCAGCGGGCCACCCCGCAGGAGTTCTCTCGCGTGCTCTCTTCGATGTGTACGGAACCACATCCGGCCGCCCGTCGGGCCGCCGAGCGATTTCTCGCAACGAACCCCGGCGACCCCAGTACCTACGAAACGGTCGCCGAACTCGAACGCGAGGCCATCGAAATCCTTGGGGAGATAACCGAACTCACAGAGCCGGCGGGCTACATCACCAGCGGTGGGACCGAAGCGAACATCCAAGCGATTCGTCTCGCACGCAATCGTGCGGCTACCGAGAACCCGAACGTGGTCGCTCCCGAAAGCGCCCACTTCAGTTTTCAGAAAGCCGCAGATGTCCTTGACATCGACCTCCGTACTGCGCCGCTCGATGCGGAGTATCGAGCAGACACGGCGGCGATGGCCGAACTCGTCGATGGCGATACTGTGTTGGTGGCTGGCGTCGCTGGCACCACCGAGTATGGACGAGTTGACCCGATTCCCGCGATTGCTGACCTCGCCGATGATGGGAATGCGCTGTGTCACGTTGACGCCGCGTGGGGTGGGTTTCACCTTCCATTCACCGACCACGAGTGGAACTTCGCACAGACGAAAATCGACACGATGACCATCGACCCGCACAAGTTGGGGAGAGCGGTGGTTCCAGCGGGCGGGTTGCTCGCGCGCTCTGCCGACTTGCTCGATGCGCTCGCAATCGATACCCCCTACCTCGAATCGCCGTCACAGGCTAGCCTCACGGGCACGCGAAGCGGCGCGGGCGTGGCGAGTGCTGCCGCCGCGATGGATGCGTTATGGCCCGACGGCTACCGCGAGCAAGCAGAACGAGCGAGTGCAAACGCCGCGTGGCTTGCCGACGCACTCCGTGAGCGTGGCTATTCCGTGGTCACCCCCGAACTCCCGCTCGTCGCTGTGGACCTTCCTTCGAGTGAATTCGACGCGCTGCGCGAGAAGGACTGGCGGATTTCACGCACCGCGACGGGCGAACTGCGGGTGGTGTGTATGCCCCACGTCACCCGCGAGATGCTGCGCGCGTTCGTGGCTGACGTGGACCGCGTTCGGTAATGCAAGTCGAACGTTTTAGACCCTACTCCACGAACAGCGGGCGTGTCGCTCGTCCCAGTCATCGGTTTCTCGGCGTTTGCCGTGTTTTCGCCGTTCGGGATTCTCGAAGCGATACAGAACGCCGTCGAGAACGCGACCGGGTGGGTCGGGCTAGCGCTCATCGCGGTGTATTCGTTTTTCATCGCGTTCGTCCTGCCGTTGCCGAGCGAACTCGTCCTCGCCGCGCCGATAAACCTGCCCTACTCGGAGGCAATAGAGGCCGCGCTCGTCATCCTCGTCAGCGCGCTCGCAAAGACCCTCGGCAGTCTCGTGGCCTTCCGTGTCGGCGACGAGGCGTCTGGACCTCTCACGAACCGGCTTGAGCAATCCGGCTTCGACGTGGTCGAGTGGTCAGAACAGCGCACCGTCTCGGTCCTCAGAGACTATGGCTACGTCGGTCTCGCGTTGTTGCTCACGATTCCGTTTTTCCCCGATACGCTCTCTATTTATGCCTTTTCGGTGCTCGAAGAGGATTACGTGAAGTTCGCCGGCGCGACCTTCGTGGGAAGCGTCGGTCGGCTGTTGGTGATTACGCTGGTCCTCGCGCCGTTTTTCGATTTCTTCTGATTCTCCGGCGAGTCGGCTTCGTCGGACGAAATCATCAAGGCTTACGGGGGGTGGTTGCTCACTTCGCGTAATGACCGTCCCTGCCGGCACGACCGCGGTTCTCTTTTCGCTCCCGGTCGACTTCGGCTGGCTACAAGGGGCAGTCGAGACCGCGACTGGTCCCGTCGGATTGGTCATCATCGCGGTCTATTCGTTTCTTATCGCTATTGTGTTGCCGCTGCCGAGCGAACTCGTCCTCGTCGCGCCGCTCAACCTCGGACTGCCGGAGGTCGTAGAGATGGGCCTCATCATACTCGTGAGTGGTCTTGCAAAGGCCCTAGGGAGCGTCGTCGCGTTCTATCTCGGCCACGAGGCCCAGCGCCGGTCGGGTCCCATCATCCAGCGACTCCGCACGTCGCGCTTCGATATCGTGGAACGTTCAGAACGACAAACACTTCAATTCGCCCACCAATACGGCTACATTGGGATGGCGCTCGCGCTCATGATTCCGTTTTTCCCCGATACGCTCTCTATTTATGCCTTCACTGTCTTAGAAGAGAATTACATGAAATTCGCCGCCGCTACCTTTGTGGGAAGCGTTGGCCGGTTACTCATCACGGTGGGCGTGCTCGCGCCGTTTTTCTCCCTGTAAGTGTTGTGCTATCAATTAGAAAATCGTTTTCCGTTAGAGGCGGATGGCGCGCGCTCGCGGTCGTGTTGAGCGAAGCGAAACCGAGCGCGAATCGGCGTGCGAGGGATGACTGAGCGAATGGAGTGAGCGAAGGAATCGGCTGGGGAGGTGTGTGGCGCGGTGCGGTTTGGGGAGCGGGAAAGCAGTTGTACCGCGAACGAGCCAAAGGCGAGTGAGCGGCAGTTTTTAGTCCAGGTTTTTACAAGGACCCTGAGCGAGCGGAGCGAGCGAATGGGGACGCAGTAAAAAAGTGGTGGCGGAGGCGGGTGGCGCGGTGCGGTTCTCGTTTGTATCGTGATTTGTTATCGACGAGTCGGCTACTGGTACTGAATTCGGTAATCGAACACAATCTCTGTTTGCTATACAACGCGCCCCTAATACTGATGGAATGATATAGACGTAGCCAGTCAGGGAATCGAAACGGAATGTGAAAGCGTTCCGATGCCTTCGATTTCGATTTCGACCGTGTCGCCGTCCGCTAAGGGACTGACACCTGCTGGCGTGCCCGTCGCGATGACATCGCCGGGTTCGAGCGTCATGTAGGTGGTGATTTCCTCGATGAGTTCGGGTATTGAAAAGATGAGGTTATCCCTGCTGGATTGTTGTCTGGTTTCGCCGTTGACGCGCAGTTCGACGGTCGCATCATCGGGGACTTCATCGGGCGTTGCGAGCACGGGACCCATTGGCGCAGCGTTGTCGAAGGCCTTCCCGCGCACCCAGTTCTGTTCTATGGACTGGTCGTCGCGGTTCGAGATGTCGTCCACACAGGTAAAGCCGCCGACCACGTCCATCGCGTCGTCACGAGAGACGTTTCGACACTCCGTGCCGATGACAACCCCGAGTTCGGCCTCGTGGTCGATGCGTTCCTTGCCGGGAAGCAACTCCACTGTTTGATTGTGGTGGGCAACGGTGTTCGGTCCCTTCAAAAAGAGCATCGGGCGCTCGGGGAGGTCTGCGTTTTGTTCTTCGGCGTGGTCTTGGTAGTTTAGTCCCACGCAAACGATTTTGGATGGTTCTGTGGGTGCGAGGACATCGACTTCCTCGGGTGAGAAGGTGTCGTCGGGAAAGGCGATTCGGCCGGTGGGTCCTGCGTTCGCGGAGATGTACGTATCGCCATCCTCGACTACCCACTCGCCGGTGCGGAATTCGCCATCGGGGTCACGGAACCTGACGCGGTGCATATCCGTCACTCGGAGGCGACCCTGATAAACACACTCATCCATCGGCATACAACTAAGTACGCGGCGCGAGTATGGGCGCGTGCAATGGAACTCACTTGGCACGGTCACTCGACGTGGTACGTCGAAGTCGATAATACGAGCCTGCTCATTGACCCGTTTTTCGACAATCCACACACCGACATGGACCCCACAGAAATCGAACAACCCGATTTCGTGTTGCTTACGCATGGGCACGCAGATCACATCGCCCACGTCGGCGAGTTCACCGACGCCACGATAGTCGCACCGGTCGAAGTCGCCGCCTATGTCGAGTCCGAGATGGGCGCTGACGACACAGTAGGAATGAATATCGGCGGTACAGTTGAGTGTGGCGATTCCTACGTAACGATGCACCGTGCAGACCACACCAGCGGCATCGAGATGGGCTATGAGTACGAACTCGGCAATCCTGCCGGATACATCATAAGCGACGAGCGGCCCGGTCCCGATGGCACAGGCACAGCCTTCTATCACGCTGGCGATACTGGACTCATGAGCGAGATGCGCGACGTTATCGCGCCGTATCTCCAGCCCGACGCGGTTGCGCTCCCAATCGGTGACCACTTCACGATGGGCGTCTGGCAGGCCTCGATTGCCGCCCAGTGGCTCGATGCGCCTCATGTGTTTCCGATGCACTACGATACGATGCCGCCGCTCGAAACCGACCCACAGGAGTTCGTGGATGCAGTTTCCGAACGTGCGCCCAACAGCGAAGTCCACGTCCTCGACGACGACGAGACGTTCGACCTCTCAGAAACCGATTCTGACTCCGGCGGCCTGTTGTAGGTCCGCTCCGGTGAATCGTCTCCTCAACCGCATTAGCAATCTCCCATACACCAGTTCGTTCCATCGAGGCGGCTGTGGGCGGCTTGCACATGACCGGACCAGCCTTACAACTGTTGCGACCCTCACACCGAGTGCAATGGCAGACATCGAAGTCAATAGTACATCGGAAGACGGATTCACCACGCGAAATCGCACGCAGGGCTTCGACATCACGATTGATGGCAGCGAAGAAGAAGGCCCAAGCCCGACCGCAACGCTCGTCGCCGACTACGCCGCGTGTTACGTCGCCGCCTTCCGCGTCGGCGGCCAGCAGGGCGATTACGACGACCTCGGACAGATCGAAATCGACGCCGAAGCCGACCTCGATGACGGCGACCTCGAAGCGGTCCGCTTCGATATGCGCGTCGAAGAAGCCCTTGGCGACGACGCAGACGACCTCGTTTCTCGGGGTGAGGATATCTGTCACGTTCATGCGGCACTCAGAGACGAACTCCATGCCGACATCGCGCTCGAAGACGACGCCGCCTTCTAGGAACCCCCACTTTTTTACGAGGGGAATCGCACTCGCTCGCGCTTGTTCGCTCAACTCCTCGTAAAAACCTGGACTAAAAACTGCCGCTCGTTCGCCTACGGCTCACTCCCGGTACAACCACTGGCGTTTTCCGCCACCGCAACCGCACAGTACCGCCGAAGCCCTCGGCGCGCGCTCACTCCGTTCGCTGTTCGCTTCGCTCACGCGCCTCGCCCTTCATCCGCCAGGAACCGCACCGCACTGCTCAGGCGAGCGTCGCGTTCAGCGTGATGTCCGTGCCGGCGAGTGCCTTCGAGACTGGACAGTTCTCCTTTGCGTTCTCGGCGTGCTCTGAGAACGTCCCGTCGTCGATATCGGGAATCGAGG
>DASSKS010000424.1:0-3154 GCA_035690245.1 Halococcus sp.
GGCGCTGAGCGTCGCAAACGCCGCGAGCACAGTCCCAAATCCTGCAATCGTCGCCGCGAGCGCGAGCGCTGCAATCAGTGCGACCACGCCCGCGACCCGACCGCCGAGACCCACAACCGTCCTATCGAACCCGCGCGCGTCGAGTACTCGTTTGGTGAGTTTGATGAGTACGTATCGAGCGATCAGATAGATGACGACGAACGCGACGACGAACAATACAACGGTGGTGGCGGCGCTGATGAGTGCCGCGCTGTACCGCTCTACGAGCTGTTGGAGGCTGCTCGGAAACCCCTGTTGGAGCACGAGTGAGCGCATCGTGTGGAATGATATCCGTATGCATTATGAACCCATCGTCTGCTCGCCAAAACAATCCCTGACTCATCGCCGAACGTCCCATCACAGAAAAACGAAGGGCTTAATCCATGAGCCAGCCTGCTTCGATATGCGGGACCGTGGGGTAGCTTGGTATCCTCGGCGCATGGGGTGCGTCGGACTCGAGTTCGAATCTCGGCGGTCCCATGACGTTCTGCGCGGCTCACTGTCGAGCCGCGCGAACTTCTGACGACCGCCGAGATTCGAGCAGACAAGTCGCAGCCCGCACAGCCGAGCGAACGAAGTGGGTGAGGTGAGCAGGAACGTCTTGGCGTTCGCAGGTGAACGGAGTGAGCCTGCGAGCAGGGAGCAGCTTCGCTGCGACCGTGAGTTCGAATCTCGGCGGTCCCACTTCCATACCGCTCGCACTGCCCACAGAATTTTTCACGCAGACGAACCGAAGAGCTTTGTGTGTTGGCTCGTCTCATCAATCGTGAACGCCCCCACCGATGTGCTCCGCCTGCTCTGTCTTCCGCTGTTTGGCTGGGCTGCCTACCGCGACCTGCGCACTCGGCGGGTGCCGAATCGAACGTGGCTTCCGCTGTTTTTGCTTGGCGGCGTGTTGCTCGTCTGGGACGGGTGGAACACGAGTACGCTGCCTGCAGCGGAACGACTGCTCGCCCTCCGGGTGGCCATTAGCATCGGCGTACTCGTTCCGTTCTGTTATCTCTTCTGGCGATTCGGCGCGTTCGGCGGCGCGGACGCGAAAGCACTCACCGTACTCTGTGTCCTCTTTCCGACGGTTCCCTCCTTTTCACTCGCTCATTCGGTGACGCTACCGCTTGCAGAGGCAAGTGGCGTGTTTTCACTGACGATTCTCACGAATGCAGCACTCCTCGGTGGTACGTACCCACTCGTCCTGTTCGCACAGAACGCACGCGCCGGTCGATTCTCGCTCGTGGGTTTCGTCGGCAAACCAGTCGAATGGAACGCGATTTCGAAAACATACGGGCGAATGCTCGCAGGTGCGAACGGTCTCGACCGCGGTATCGACCTCGACGCGCTGCGGATGTACCTCGTCTGGCGCGATACGACCCTCCGCGAACTCCGGGCCGCACCCGACAGTTTCCGCGACCCCGCAAGCCTTCCGAGCGAACGGAACGCGCCGGGTGATGGAGCCGTCGGACCCATCGCGGATGGAGGTACTTCTGAGTGTGCTCCCGACCCGTGGGGGGCGAAGGCGTTTCTCGCGGACATCGACGGGGATGCCTACGGAACGACGCCAGCCAGCCTGCGTGCGGTGCTCGATACACTCACGAGTAGCGAAACCATCTGGGTATCTCCCGGTATTCCGTTTCTCGTCCCGCTGTTCTGTGGTCTCTGCGTTGCGCTCGTCTATGGCGACCTGCTCTACGCCGTGATGGGCGTACTCGGCGTGTTTTGACCGTTTGTTATGACCTGAATAGCCCCGCGACCCGAGAAAACACTCCCCGACGCTTTCGTTCGGTTGGTTCCCAGAACCGGAAGGCTTCCCCAACGTCCGCATTCGGGCTGGCAACGAGTTCTTCTCGCTCGGGTGCAACGACGAGCAGATTGACCTCGTAATGGCCATAATAGCCATATTTGAGGAGGGTGCGGTCGTGAAACCCAGTGACGAATTTCCGAACCTTGTCGTCGAGGTCCGCAACCACGAGCGCGAACGTGAAGTCGGTGCTGAAGTGTTCCTCATCGGCCTCGATGTCCGCTGCGAGGTCGTGACCGAGGGTTACGAGTCGTTCGAGTTCCGCGACACTCGTTCTGTTCGTTCTGCGGACGAACAAGTACTCGGATGATTCGTGACGACCATACGAAAGTGCGGGATGGAAGAACTGTTTTTGACTTTCCATGCGAAGTGTGCCATAGAGGGGAAACGTCTCGCCACGAACCCGATAGTCCTTTTCGAGGTCGTAGTTGAACATCAGCCGGTCTGACACCCGGTCTAGGTACTCGTCGTCCCAGTCCGGCACATCTCGATACTCGACCGGTTTCTCGCGGTCGGCGTCGGCGACATCAACCGCGCGGTCTGTGTCCTGACTCATGGCTCGTAGGCGTGAACGTCTCCCGAAACTGGCGGCGCACCGATTGCGAGCACACAGACCGCGCTCGTCGCGCTTTCGGGGTTGAACGCGCGCTGTGGACTGCCGGGGTCAACGGAGAACAGTTCATTCTCCTCGATTTCATACACCTCGTCGGGTGTTTCGACCGAAAGCGTGCCCGAAAGGACGAAAAACGCCTCTTCCTGTTCGTCGTGGTAGTGATAGGAAAGCGGCAGCATCTCGCCGGGTTCGGCCCGGAAGCGATTGATTGCCACGTGTTCGAGTCCTGCCGGTTCTGCGAGTCGCCTGAGCGTACAGGGACGGTCGTCACTCGGTTCCACTCCCTCGGTATCGAGAACGCGATAGCCCATACACGCCACAGGAGCGGGGTGAGTAAAAACACACGGCCCACGCCACGGGAACGTTTAAACAGCTACTCACCATAGCCATCGGTATGACTGGGACGGACCGCGAGGCGTGCGGTCGGTGTGCCATGACCTCCGTGACCGACGCGGCTGCGGACGGAAAAAGCGACGACGAACGGGAACAAGCGGACCCGTTTTCTGGGTCGCGCATCGAGCTTTCGGATGGGGAGTTGCAAAGCGTCTCGCCGTCGGCGTGGCTCTCCGGGGCGAAACACCGGCTCGATGAGATTGCGACCCGACTCACCTACGGGCGATAATTGTAGCAGAAACTTATCGAAAACAGGCAAAACTTAGATGGAAGAGAGCATATCAGGGTTCAAAACCAGGGGCGGCTGGAACGAC
>DASSKS010000425.1:0-2180 GCA_035690245.1 Halococcus sp.
CCTCGATTACGCCGAAGCACACGGTGTGAGAGTGGGCATCGAGTACGAACCAGAACTCCTCGTCGAATGTACCGACGAAGCCCTCGTGCTCATCGAGGACGTGAATCGAGAGTCACTCGGCATCAATCTCGACCTCGGCCACGCCGCCGTTTATGGCGAAGACCCCACAGAGACCATCCACCGGAGCGCGGGTCACATCACGGGCGTTCACATGGAAGACATCGTCGGCGGGCGTCGCGGCAAACACTACCACCGAATCCCCGGCGAGGGCGACCTCGATTTCCGTGCGATGTTCGACGCGCTCGATGACATCGGCTATGACGGATTCGCCACGCTCGAACTCTACACCTATCCCGACAGACCGGACGAGGCTGCACAGAAAGCCTACGACGCGCTTTCTGGGTACTGTTGATTCGACACGAACGTTTTAGGTAGTGTTCGCTCAAAGAGGGGTATGCGACAGTTCACGCTGCTGGTCGTGCCCGAGAGCGGGGCGTTTCATCCCACCGACCGGGCACTGATGGACGAACCGTCGGTGGCGCGCGAGGCGCTGTTGTACGCCGGTCTCTTGGCGGATGGGACTGCCGTCATCCAATACCGCCTTTCAGGCGACCCGTCGGCTGCCGAGGCGGTCCTCGATGGGGAGCCGACGACCCTCTCGTATGACGTATTCGGCATCCACAGCGACGGATTTTACGCACACGTCCAGTTCGAGTCAGCGGGTTCTGCGGTCAAACTGCTCGCACTTGCAGACGAACAGAAACTCCTCGTTCTCACTCCGTTTCCGTTCACCGATGGCGGCCTGCGCGCGACGCTTGCCGGCACTCAACAGCGCGTGCGCCAGGCAGCGAGCATGGTTCCAGAGGACATCACCGTGCGATTTCTCGGGACTGAGCCATACGACCCAGAACGCGACGACCTCCTCGCGCGCCTGACCGAACGCCAGCGCGACGTGCTCGCCACGGCGGTCGAACTCGGCTACTACGAAACCCCGCGCAGGGCCACCCACGCAGACATCGCGGCGGTCATCGGCTGTTCGACCGGAACGGTGGGCGAACACCTCCGCAAGGTCGAAGCGCGGGTGCTCTCAGAACTCGTTTCTTGATTCCGACACGCTCAAACCACTTCCCCACAGCCATTCGGTATGGAGTTCCACGAGGCGGCGAACTTCCTTTTCGGATTACGCCGATACCCGCCCAGACCCGGCCTCGACGCCACGCGCGACCTCCTCGCGTTTCTCGATGACCCACAGGACGGAATCACGTTCGTACAGGTCGCCGGCTCGAACGGAAAAGGGAGCACAGCCACGATGGTCGCGTCGGTTCTCGGAGAGGCGGGCGTGGATGTCGGTCTCTACACCTCGCCACACATGAACGATGTCCGCGAGCGCGTCCGGGTGAACGGCAGGATGATTACCGAACGCGCGCTCACCGAGTACGCAGAAACGATTCGCCCATACGTCCTCGAACGGGCGGCGGACGGCGAATCACCGACGTTCTTCGAGGTGCTCACCGGCCTTGCGTTCTGGGAGTTCAATCGGCAAAACGTCGATTGTGGAGTGCTCGAAGTCGGGATCGGTGGGCGCTACGACGCGACCAGCGTGATTTCCCCGACCGCGAGCGCGGTGACGAGCGTCGCGCTCGAACACACCGAGATGCTCGGCGACACCGTCGAAGAAATCGCGCGCGATTTGGCCCACGTCGCGCCCAGAAGGCGAGAACTCGTGACCGCCGCAACCGGCGACGCGCGCGCTGCAATCCGTGAAACCACCGACGTTCTGACTGTTGGTGCCGACGGGGATATTTCGGTGTCCTACGGCGGACGAACGGGCATCGAAAGCGCGGTGGAACTCTCGGGATTTGACTGGAATATCGAAACCCGTCTCCCCCTGCTCGGCGCACATCAGGCCGACAACGCGGGTGTCGCAACAGCACTCTCCCGACAAGTTGCGGACGACCTCGGCGTCGACCTCTCGGAAGAACACATCAAGCAGGGGCTTCGCGCGGCCCACTGGCCCGGACGGTTCGAAATACTCAATCAGAATCCACTCGTGGTGCTCGACGGCGCGCACAACCCCGGCGCGTGCGAACGCCTCACAGAAACACTCGCGGAGTTCGAGTACGATGACCTCTATCTGGTTTTCGGCGCGCTCGCCGACAAGGACCACCGGGGGATGGCCC